>JACCTF010000975.1 GCA_013812565.1 Pyrinomonadaceae bacterium
GCTCAAGCTTCCGGCGTCGAACGATGCGGAAGCGCCGAAACAAATTATTTGGAGCGAGCACATGGATGTCGGATTGTTGCGTCCGGCAAATCGTTTTATCCTTGTTCCACAGATACGCGAACTCGAACGCGAAACCAACTTCCGTCCTTACGAAGGCCAGCGGCGCGTCTTCCTTATTGAAGAAGCTGATCGCTTGAACGAAGCGTCATCCAACGCGTTGTTGAAGACGCTCGAAGAAGCGCCGGCGACATCGCATCTGATTCTGATTACACGCCTGCCAGCAAGTCTCCTGCCGACGATCCGCTCCCGCTGTCAAACGATGCGGTTCGCGCCGCTCTCTGCCGCCGAGATCGAAGCGTACATGGTCGAGCACAGGAAACGCTCCCAGCGAGAAGCGCGTCTCGTGGCGCATCTCGCTTCGGGAAGCCTCGGGCGTGCCCTTGAACTAAATTTGGACGATTACATCAAGCAGCGCGATTGGGTGCTTGGGATTGTTGAAGCGCTAATCGGAAGAGTTGACCGATCACGTTTGCTACGCGCGGCCGAAGAGTTGAGCGATGCGAAGTACAAGGAGGAATACGAGCCGCGCCTTGACGTTCTGCAAACCCTCATCCACGACTTATGGGTTCTCTCACTCGGCGGCACAGAAGCCCAAGTAGTCAACGGCGACATACGCGAGCGATTAAACAAATCGAGCCGGCAGATTGAGAGCCGTCGCGCCGCCGATTGGCTCCTCCGCATCGAGGACCTGCGTCGCCAGTTAGCCGTTAATATTAACCGCCGCGTGGCCACCGATGCGCTCTTTCTTTCAATGGCAATGGGGAAGTAATTTGCGATTTACGATTGCCGATTTGCGATTTTAAGAGAATTGTAGATTTAATCACTCCTTTCACTTGCCGTTCGCTCATAAAGGAACGGGATTTATAAAATCAGAAGACAGAAATTCATAAATGCTTTTTGGCAGATTCAACAGCCTTAGCAAGCGTTGCTGCACTTCGTTCAGTTCGCTCAGCAGTCTCTTCTGCTTGCCTTCGACTTCTACCGTAGTCACGCTTATTCCGCGAAAGGCTTCCAGTATCAACTCTGCACTTGGGCTGCCAGTTTGTCTCCCGCGCTGGCTAGAGTAGATGCCTTTTAACTTTTCACCTTCGTTGGCAAGTTCGCGGCGAACCACAAACTCCAACAAGGTCAACTCTCTCAAACAAAGTGTCAACAGATGGATCAGACCGGTGATGCGCTCTTCTTTTTGCAAGTAGATGGGTTGTAAGCCCAAGCGACGACCCTTTAAGCGGCTGATGCTATGTTCGATCTGGTATTGCTCGCGATATGACAGCACGGCTTCTCTCAACTCTAAATCTTTTTTGTTGCTCCCATACACGCGCCAACCACTGTATCTTTTCTTGCCCTCTATCGCTTGCTCGTCGCGCTCGACGCTGACTTTGACTTCTCTTTCTATTCTTTCTTCCGCTACTCTACCTTTGTATTTTCTGATCGCTGTTGTTCTTTCTTTTACTTCCAGTTCAATCTCTAGCAACTGAGCGCACTGATGGCGGCGCAACACGGCTTGAGCGGCTTCGGTTAATTCAATCTCGCTTAAGCGTTTCTTCCCTTGTCGCCGCTCGTTCAACTTTTCGATCTCTTCTCTGGCCCGTAACAAACGCTTCTCCAAGCGCTTCTTTTCTGCCTCTGCATAGCTTTCGCTACGCACCACATACAACCTCTCTTCCCACTCGATGGCTTGACCTGCTACTGCACTTCGCATCTCCCGCGTCGTCTTATAACCGACTGCTAACAACTCTTTTTCATCTTCCTTACTCGCTTGTTTGAACACTTCTTCAAGCGAATCTTCTTCTAACAACGCTCGGTCAACGAGCGCTTCAAAAAGAGTCTGTGCCATCTGACTGCCGCTCAACGGACACAGATAGAAATCCCGACTTGCGGCCACGAACGCGCGCGTCGCGAGGGTTCCCATCTTCGCATCGCCTAGATAGAGTTTCCCGCCGCGACCGACACTCTCTTGCACTCGTTTGATCGCAGGCACATAGAGCGGCTCATCCGCACTCTGGCCACTCACCACGGCCGTCATCAACGGCATCCCTAAGGGGTCTAAACTCGCTAGAGAAATCTTTACTTGCCCTAAATCAGGACGACGGTCCTTGCTGAATCCCAATTGCAGCAAGCCTTCTTCACTCACCGCTTGGTAGCTGTATGTCGTCGTGCTATCAAGCCTCACCCGCTCGACCGCCAAGTCATAAACCCGAATCGTCTTTTGATTCAAAGCACTTTCAAACTCACGCCAACTCGCCTCTTTGGCAAGTCGCTCCAACACATCTGCAAGGCGGTCATCGCTAAAATCCAACGACCGCACCGCTCTCCCAAAACTCGCCTCATACACGCTCAAATGGTGCGCGACAAATGCCTCAACTTTATTCAACCGATGGTCGCCGTGAGACAGAATATAGGCCATCCAGCCTTCGACAACTTGACCAAAACTGAGGCTGGCGTGCCAGTTGTGATGCGTTGGAAAAAACTCGTCTAACAACTCGGCTATCCCAACTCGCCTTAAAACCCCCAACAAAACAGGCAAATCATCAATCCGCTCTACTTTTACTAATCGAATATTCTCATTTGTCACTCGCTCACTTTACTATCGCTTGACCAGTTCCTAAAATCTCTTCCATTCATTAGCGAACGATAAGTGTTGACTTTAGACTTTGGACCTTGGACTTTGGACTATTGCCTTTGGGCTTGATTAAAAGCATGACTAAGAAGAAAAAGAAAGCCGCGCCGTCCGGGAAATTCCAACCCGGCGATTTTGTCAAAAAGGCCGAAGAGTCGCTCGGCCATAAGCGCTACGACGAAGCAATAAACTGGCTATTACGTGCCGAATCTACAGTTCCGCGGTCTTCATCAAGTACCGGCGGTAAAGTAAATTCGCCTGCCGGCGCAGACGAGATGCAGTTGTGGATTAACGTGCTACTAGCGGACGCGTTCTTTAACCGCGCGCTGACCCGCGCTGATTCGCCCAAGAGAATCTCTGATCTGGAAGAATCGGTGAAGCGGGATTCGTCGGATGGCCGGTATCGCTTGGCTCTCGGCGTGGCCCAACTTTTTGCCGGTGAGACGGGAAAAGCTGTCGCGCACCTTCGACAAGCCCACGATCTGTTGCCCGGCAACCGCATCGCGGCGAGGGCTTGGGCGCTTGGCTTGGTGGCGTCAGGCAACACGCGTGAGGTTAATGATTGGTTCGCACGGCAACCGCGGGAAGAAGTCGATGCTGACTTAACGAGGCTGCGAGCGATTAGTGAATTGACAAACGGCAATTCGGAGGCGGGCGGGATGCTGCTCGGATGCGCATCACATACCCAGGCCCAGTCTCATGTCCTATCGAATCCTTCATCAAATCCCCCAACAAGTCTCTTATTAAGTCAAAGCAACGACGCATCATCACGGAGCGTCGCCGCTGTTCGTGCCGTGAGAGAGATGGAGACTCAAGCGTCGCCATACGATCAACTCGCGTGCGGCCTGCTGTCCCTCGCTGCTGGCGATGGGGAGCAGGCGATGAAGCGATTGGCCGAACTATCTCTTCGACATGATCCATCGCGAGCAGAGGCAGCCGCTTTCGCAACGCGGCTTTTTTATCGTGGAGCGTTGCACTTCCAGGCGGAGCATTTTGCCGAAGCGGGCGCTGATTTCGCCGAAGCGCGGCGTCTGGCCGCGGCGCGCGAGCTGAACTTACCATGGCTAAACCAACTTGTCCCGTACTGTCACCGCGCCGCCGAAGAGTTGTTCACAACGAACGTAAGCAAATCTATCGACTGCTGGGAGTTAGTGTTGGAGATTGATCTGCGGGACAAGCAGGCGCGCGCGAACCTTGACGTGGCGCGCCGCATTGAAGCGAATCGTGCGTGGCGCGACGGCCTTTACGAGCGGGCCGCCGATTTGTGGCAGGAGAGCCTCAGGCATCATCCGCAGGACGAAGCGTTACTAAAGAACGCGGCCCTCGGATGTGAGAAGACGGGACGCACGAATGAAGCCGTCGCGCACTGGCGGAAGTTAATCCAGCTCTGGCGGCCACAACTGAAGAGCCGCGCTGACGATGGGCAATTCAGAAAGCAGTTGCTGCAAGCCCAAAAGCACCTGATCCAGTTGATGCTTCAGACCAGAACGCCAGTTCAGGAGATTCAAAAGGAGATAAACGCCGCGTTAAAAATCGATTCCGAAAACGGCGAACTGCGGCGTCTCTCCGTCGAGATTTATTTAGGAGTCGGGCGTCCGCAGCAAGCTCTCAAGCAGATCGAATCACTCGAAGCAATCCAGGGCGAAACAGTCGAACTGCTGCTGCTGAAAGGCGTGACGTTCGGCATGTTGAAGCGGCTCAAGGCCGCCAGGCAAGTGTTCGAGCGGGCATACGCGCTCGAACCCGCTAACGCTGCGGCGCGCACAGCCTATCTGCTTGTGCTCGGTCAAGAATCGAGCGAAGCCCACGAAGATGGTCAACTCGAACTCGCCGCCGATCTCTGCGAACAACAGTTAGCGATTGACCCACACCATCGTCCGGCACTTGCTCATCTGGCGTGCCTTTCTTTCCATCTCGGCAAGCCTGATCAAGCGCGGGATGCGATCGCTCGCATCATCGAACTTGACCCGACAAAAGCGGAAAACCACATTGAGGCCGGCGCGCTCTACCTTGATCACGGAAAGACGCGTGAGGCGGAAGCGGAATTCAAAAAAGCGCTTGACATGAACCCGGATGCCGAAGGTTTCCGGCGCATCGGAGAAAGCTATCTGGATGCTCGTAAAACGAAGAAGGCGCTTCAATACTTCGACCGCGCCGCGGAAACCGGATCGTTCGTGACGCTGATAGAGATTGCCGAAACCTTGCACGAAGCCGGGCGAGACCGCGACGCAGAGAAGTATGCTGATCTGGCGATGGTTAAAGACCCCTGGCATCCGATACCTCATCTGATCAAAGCGCTGCTATTGGTAGAGAGAGAAGAGATAGAAAAGGTGTTAGAGGAACTGGCGGCGGTTGAACGCTTGGGCGCAGACAAAGGTGAGTATCGGGAACTCGTTGAGCAGGCGCGCCAAATGCGGAAGATGGTGCAAGAGATGAACGACTTTGAGTGGATGTTGAAATCGGTAGAAAGCCCGTCCGGCGTGGGGCCCTTGCCGCCAGAACTTCTACGGATGCTCAGGAGGTTAGGATAAAACGGCGATGGATTTCTCATTCGGTGATAACCCGTACAAGACGCTCGGCATCAACCGGAACGCGACCGAAGCCGAGATCAAGCACGCGTATTTCAACCGGGTGCGCGAGCATTCACCCGAACGCGATCCCGAGGGCTTCAAACAAATTCGGGCGGCTTACGAAAAGTTAAGCGCTGCGGCCGCCCGCGCCGAAACCGACCTATTCTTAATGGACGATCAAGAGGCAAGCGTCAACGAATCCAGCCTACAGCGCTATGATGCCGAACCTCACGCAGTCACGCTCAAAATGATCGAGTCTGATCTGCTCGCCGTAGAATCAATCCTCCTTCTCGAACAGTTAAAGTCGCGGAGCTAATCTCCTGATGAAGGAGTGATAAATAATGAGTGATGAGTGGGAACATTCACCTCATCACTCATCACGGTACTGTCAACTTAACTTCGTGGACAGATAGAACTAACGAAAGAAGATGATGGATTACTGCCTTTCGTGAACCGTCCGGATCAACTCTCGTCATCTTCAAGCCGCTATCTGAACACAGCTCACCTCGCTCCACGCCCCGAACCTTGACTGCATCTCTTCACGGTAATGGTTAAATTTGCACAAAGGTACGTAAACTCTCACAGGATTCTTGACATCTCATCCTTTAAGAGCCCTCCGAGGACAATGGACCCTTATCCCGACAGTGCCTTTTGGTAGCTCTCTCTTATCATTTCTGGCGTCGATTCGGCGTAGATCTGAGTGGTCTCCAGCTTAGTGTGGCCCAGAAATTTCTGGATTTGGTCGATCGGCATCCCGCGCTCGAGCAGCGTTGTGGCCACCGAATGTCTGAGCAAATGTGGGTAGACCCGTTTATTTATTTTTGCTCTTCCGGCGACCTCTTTGACGATCTGCTGGATGCGGCGTGGCGAGTATTGCCGCTGGCGATTGGTCTCAAACAGATAGCCGGTCTTTCGATCAGATAAGTAGGTGCGCAGCTCTTGCGCCAACTCGGGCAGCAGCGGAACGTAACGACTCTTCCCGCCTTTGGCTTTGGCCACCAAGATCATGCTCTCTTCAAAGAAGAGATCTTCCACTTTGAGATTGACGAATTCTGAGACTCGCAGGCCGGTCTGAAACAGCGTCTTGATGAGCAGCCCCCGTTCGCCTCGCTGCTTGTAGGCTTGCCGGATGAGGCGGTGCTCCTCATCGCGTGACAGCCGCTCGACCACCCGCTTGCGAGCTTTAACTCGGGCCAGGCGCAAGGCTTTGCGGACCTCCTTGGCGACATAGCGAGTCTGATCGTAGGTCAGATGATACTTGCGCCAGAGTTTGGTCGTGGCCGTGATGAGGCTTTTCAGTCTATCCTGAGATTTCGCTTTTACAGATAGAGTACGCATAAGTCAGCCTTTTCAGCCTACTATGGCCGACTAAAGGGGGTCAAATCAGCAGGCTGATTTCGCACTCCAGGCTTTCTGCGAAATGTTATACTTCGCCGCGCATTGGAGCGAGCCTATGCCACGGATGAATATCCTCAATGGCGTTGCGCGGGAAGCCTTCGAGTTACCGCCGCTGTTCAACAGCGCCGAGCGCAAACGCTACTTCGATCTCCCGGTGGCGCTGGAGCAATTCGCTACCGGCCTGCGCACCGCCACCAATCAACTCTGTTTCTTGCTCAGTTGCGGCTACTTCAAAGCGACCTATCGCTTCTACCGGGCCCAGGCCTTCCGGCCGCGCGATCTCAGCTATGTGGCGGATCGGCTCGCGGTCACGCTAGCGGCAGTCAACCTCGCTGACTACGATAAACAGACGAGGGCGCGGCATCAGGCCGTAATCTTAGACTTCTACGGCTTTCGCCCCTTTAAGCCGCACGGCCAGGCCTTGCTGGTCGAGGAACTCGCGCGCCTGGTGCAGTCGCAATTCAAACCCCAACTTCTGTTCGCGCGCTGCCTCGAAGTGCTCGTGCGCGAGAAGGTCGAGGTCCCCGGCTATTTCCGCCTGGCCGCGCTGATCTTAAGGGCAATCAACGGCCATGACCGAACGCTGGTGGCCCGGGTCGAACAGACGCTCTGCGCCGAGACGCGAGCCCTGTTGGACGCCTTGCTGATTCAAGAGACCGCTGACGAGGCGACTGCGCCGGGCACAACCAGCGCCTATAAACTGACGCTGCTGAAGAAGCTCTCGCAATCGACTAAGCCGTCGAAAGTGAAGGAGCGCGTGGCAGACCTCGCTTTGGTTGAAGAGCTTTATCAAGCGCTCCAACCCGTGCTGGCCGCCCTGGCGCTCAACCAAGACGCCATCCAGTATTTTGCCCACAGCGTTATCAAAGCCAAGGTCTTTCAACTGACGCGGCGCGAGGAGAAAGACCGCTATCTGCACCTCGTTGCCTTCATCGCCCATCAGTATTATCGGCTGCAGGACAACCTGGTCGATGTCCTGTTGAGCAGTCTGCAAAGTTTTCATAACAGTGCCCTGCGCGAGCACAAAGAACAATGTTACGCCCGCCGGGAGCAGCGCTACGAGTCACTGAAAATGCTGGTTGCCTACTTGGACTCAGGGGTAGAGAGAACCTTGTCCAGCATCGCCACGCTAACCGAGGATAGCGCGCTCAGCGATAGCGAGAAAGTCAACCGCATCCGTGCCGTGCTCGCCACCCGCGCGGCCAACCGGCAGCGCGAGCAAGATCAGTTGGCCGCAGTGCAAGAGACGCTGGTGCAGGAGTTGGGCGAGGACGATTACTACGCCATCTTGGCCGGCAAGTCGCTGCGCCTCCAGCAGCGCGTCAGTCCGATCCTCAAGGCCTTAACTTTTCTCACGGAACCGAGTGCGGCGCAATTACAAATCGCGCTTGACCATTTCAGAAGTAAGGACGGTGTGATTGACAAAACGGCCCCGGTCGAGTTCTTAAGCCCGGATGAACGCAAAGCCGTAACTCATGATGGCAAACTGCGGGTCTCGCTTTACAAGGCGCTGCTGTTTACGCACGTTCAGGGCGCAATCAAATCGGGGACCTTGAACCTGGCGCACTCTTACAAATACCGCCCCTTCGATGAGTATCTGATTGACCGCGCCCGGTGGCAGCGAGATAAAGAGGCTCTGATCGAGCGCGCCCAGCTCGAGGCCTTGGTCGATCCGCGGCAGGTGCTGGCGGACCTCGATGAGGCGTTGTACCACCAATACGTGGTTACTAACACGAACATCCACGACGGCAAGAACCCGCACATCACGTTTAAGAAGACCGGCTTTAGCCTGAGCACACCCAAGCAGGAAGAGAGCGAGGCCGAGTCGCTGCAGCAGTTCTTCCCCGAGCGGGACTACGTGCCGCTGCTGGAGGTCCTGGCCACGGTCAACCGTTACAGCCGTTGGCTGGATGAGCTTCAGCACTGGCAGCAGCGTTTTCACCATGGCCGACCGGCAGAGCAGACTGTCTATGCCGGGGTGATCGCTTTGGGCTGCACGATCGGGCTGCGGAAGATGGCCCGCATCTCGCACCCGATCAGCGAAGCGGCCCTGGAGCACACGGTTAACTGGTACTTCTCGCTGGACAACCTGATCGCCGCCAACGACCGCGTGCTTCAGTTGATGGATCGGCTGGAATTGCCAAACCTCATGCGTCGCTCCCCGGATCGCTTGCATACTTCCAGCGACGGACAAAAGTTCGAGGTGCGCCGCGACTCACTCAATGCCAACTACTCCTACAAATACTTCGGTAAGGGGCAAGGCGTGAGCGCTTATACCTTCCGCGATGAGCGCGATCTGTTATGGTACTCGCTGGTCTTTAGCTCGGCCGAGCGGGAAAGCGCTTACGTCATCGACGGGCTGATGCACAACGATGTCGTCAAGAGCGACATTCACTCCACCGATGCCTTTGGCTATAGTGAGGCAATCTTTGCGACCAGCCACTTGTTAGGGTTTTCCTACGCCCCGCGCTTCAAGAACCTCAAGCGGCACCGGCTCTATATCTTCCACAGCCGACGCCAGGCGGATCGCTCCACTTGGAAGGTCCAACCCACGGGTTACGTCGATACCGAGCGCATCATTCAGTACTGGGACGACATCTTACGCTTCAGCGCCACGATCAAACTCAAAGAGACGACCGCCTCAGACCTGTTCCGCCGGCTCAACTCCTACTCGAAACAGCACGGGTTGTATCAAGCGCTCAAAGCCTTCGGCCAGATCCTGAAGAGTCATTTCATCCTGCGGGTGATCGACGACCCGGTGCTCCGCCAGGCCATCGAACGAGTGCTCAATGGGGTCGAACACGTCCACCGGTTCACGCGCGCGGTCTCAGTGGGCAATCCGCGCGAGTTTCTTCAGGCCGAGAAGCAAGAACAAGAGCTGGCTGAAGCGTGTAAGCGGCTCATCAAGAACTGCATCATCTGCTGGAACTATCTCTATCTGTCGCAGAAGCTCGCGGACCTACCAGACCCGGCCAGCCGCGAGGCATTGCTGGCGGCACTGACCCACGGTTCGGCCGTCGCGTGGCAGCATCTGAACCTGCTGGGCGAGTATGACTTCTCCGAGGAACGGCTGCAGGATACGGTCGGGATTAAGCTCCCAAAATTTACTGACTAGACGTGGGCTGAATTTGAGAGCGGCAGGATGGGCCAAAATCCTTTAAGCAGCGAAGCTTATCGAAAATCCTGTGAGAGTTTACGTACCTTTGTGCAAATTTAACCGGTAATGCTCCGCCGTCAGCAGATGTCTGCGTACTCGGAAGTACGACGAGATGATGCTAAAGGCTGACAGGAACCGTTGTGCATGTCCCGCTGACTTGAACCGGCGCATCACCTTCTCTCGTACTCTGGTCGGCTGGTGCGAGTTCTCTGCTCGATTGTTCGGCCCCTTGTGCTGGCGGTGCTCCTCTCCTGGCATGATCTCAGCCTTCGCCGCGCTGTAGCTCTTGAGCTTGTCTGTGATGAGCACGCGCGGCACGTACTGCAAACCCTTCAGTAGCTTGCGGAAGAACCGCTTGGCGGCTTTCTTGTTCCTGCGACTTTGGACCAGGATGTCTAGGACGTTGCCATCCTGGTCCACCGCCTCGCCACAGGTAATGATCCTTGCCATTCATTTTGATGAACATCTCATCCAGGTGCCACTTGTCGCCAGGTTGAGGGCGTCTTCGACGCAGCTCATTAGCGAAGGTTTGGCCGAACTTGAGGCACATTCACGGATCGCTTCATAGGTCACAACTATGCCACGCACAGCCATGATCTCTTCGACATCGCGGTAGCTGAGAGAGAAGCGGAAGTAGAGCCACACTGTGTGGCTGATGATCTCTGAAGGGAAGCGATAACAGTGATAGAGCGAAGGTGCTACGTGCATCAGCGGATTATGCGGCACGTTCAAGTCTGTTGGGTCGAACCCAACAAACGGAGAAAAAGTCTCATAGGAAATCGCAG
>JACCTF010000983.1 GCA_013812565.1 Pyrinomonadaceae bacterium
GGATTCGAACCCACGGAACGGTTTCCCGCTCACAGCATTTCCAGTGCTGCCAATTCAACCACTCTTGCACCTCTCCGAGAAGCAAAGTAGGAAATAGGAAGGCGGAAGGATGAACTCAAAACTTGAAGCCTAGTTTTTGTTGTCTCTGGCTTTGCGGGCGATGGTGACGAAGATGGCGATTATTTCTTGCGCCTCGTCGTGCAAAGGTTTGAAGCGTTCGGGAGCTAGAATATCGGACTCGCCGAGCAACTCAATCCAATAACAAGTTTCTTCAATTTCCTGTAATGCGCCTTCGATTTTGCTGATGAAGTCGGCGTTTGACTTGGCGCGTTGCGCCTCACGATAATGCGCGCCGACCGAAGTTCCCGAACGCAAAATCTGCTTTCCCAAAACTTGCGCCTCTACACTCTTCGGCAATGTCACGTACAACTTGACGATCCGCAACGCAAAAGCCTTCGTCCGATCCTTCAAATCACTCGGCATCTTTCTCCTAACATTCCGCCTTCATCCTTCCGCCTTCCTACTTGAGTGTGGCGGAGAGGGTGGGATTTGAACCCACGGTGGAGTTACCCCCACTCCGGTTTTCGAGACCGAGCCACCCTCTCCGCTTAATACTCACTAGCTAGTAATAGCGAATATTTCAAACATCTTGGAGCCGTCAAAGCATAGCCCATCCTTTTAAGTATTGTCACGTCCTCGCGCCAATATCGCGCCAACTGAAACATGGCAAAGCATGGTAAAGGCGTTGCCGGACACATACGAGGTCAAATCTGCTAAACCGTGCACACGCGACAATGGATGTTATTTGTTTACGCGCCCGAGTCTGAGATGAAACCGCCCGTTGGACACGCGGACGGCGAAGCAGTGGGGCGCTCGCCGCTTCTTTTTATCTTGAATTAATTATTAGGCAAAACCGAAAGTGTTGATGGCTTCTTGATAACATAAACTGCCAGCGATTAATTTCTTTCATGACCGCGCAAGGGCTTGAACCTCCGAAGGCAAAAAGGAAGAGGGTCAGCTGACGCCCTCGCTTGCATCAACCGACCCTCTTCTCTCTACATCCATTCCGTTGGGGGAAGGATGTAAGATCATACTTTTACTCTTACTCCGGGCCGAACCTACGTCTATACTCACCCGTAACAACGAACGCCTCGACCATCTGCGCTCTCTTCGTCGGAGCTAGTAATTCGTCAATCGTCGTAAAGCGAGTGGTATCGCCCGATTCCGCGTTGAGTTTCGTGAGCCAGAACTCGTAGCCCTTAAACTGTCGGTCGGTGGGCGCATCTTCACCTTCGTCGGGTCCGCGTCTGAGATAGCCGAAATACTGCATCAATACAAACGCTTGGTTGAACTCCTTTCGGAACAGCAGGTCGGACTCGGCGATGCTGCGCAGTGCCGCGGCGCGCCCCTCGGTCCCGCCCTCGCCCCAAGCGCCTATCGCCGCGAACCTAGCCGCGCCCGCCGTCGGCAGCCCCGCCGTCGTCAGGAGCGCGTTAACGTACCCCTCGCCCGTCATCGCCTCAGAGAAGCGCGCGGTGAACTCACTTCGTTGCACGAACTCCTTGATGAAAGCTGCTTTGTTAGCTTCGAGCTTCTGCTCCCACCCCGGAGCGTTAACTATCACCCCGCTGCCGATCTGTTGCGCGTCACGCAAGAACTCACTGTAGCGCGGTAACCCTCGCGGACGTGCAGTAGGATCAAAGGCGGATTTGTACAGCCTGTAAACCAGATAGCCCGTCTGCTGGAACTCGACTGATACGAAGAACGCCTCCGACACTGCGGCCTTCGCACGTGTGCGGCAGGTATTCGCCTCCGGTGTGTCGGCCGTGCCGCAACTATTTAATCGTTCTTCCAAGATTCCTTTCCAGAACGCAAGACCTGCCGCGTCCGGCTCGCGGTTGAGGAAATCAAAGTACTGCTGACGCACAAAGAACTCTGTGTCGTCAATGGAATTCCTGCCCGGCGTGTTGTCGGTGATCTTGAACACGCCGCCAGCGGTTCCTGCATAGAGAGTGTTGGGATTGCCCGGTGCGAGAGTTAAGACTCGGATGTCCAGGTTGGTCAAGCCGTCGTTGAAGGCGCTCCAGTTCGCGCCGCCGTCGGTGCTCTTGAACACGCCGCCAGAAGTACCTATGTAGAGGATGCTCGGATTGTCGCGGTCAACAACAATGGCCGTAACACTTGAAATACTGGTCAGTCCGTTGTTGATCTCGCGCCAGTTCGCGCCGCCGTCGGTGCTCTTGAGCATGCCTCGAAAAGGTGTCTGAGCTGCCCCGTAG
>JACCTF010000989.1 GCA_013812565.1 Pyrinomonadaceae bacterium
GCACCATCCCGCAGGAGCGTATCTCTGGTACGGCGCGGAGGTTTGGTTCGCTGCTTCCGCAGCTCGCCTTTAACCGACAAATAAATAATGCCTTTGATGCCGCGCAGACGCGAAACGACAATGATCGCCTTGGAGTTCGGCTCGACCACAATTTTAGCGAAAATAGTCGTATAGGATTCACCCTTCTGCACGAGAATGTTGAGAGCAGATCTGGTTCTTCTCCTTACAGCGGCGTTTTGTCAGCTCAAGGTGGAGCGACGCAAGAGCAGTACATTACGAGGATTAACCACACCTATACCTTTAGGCCCAATCTCCTGAATCAGTTTACGATGGGCTATAACAGGAATCGCAACCCTTTCTTTGCCGCGGTTAATGCGGTCGGGCTGGGTCAGGTGCTCGGCATACAGGGACTTCCCCCCGATTATTCGGGAGTAAGTTTTCAAGGTTACGCGCGAACCGGTGGGGAGGCGCAAAATGTGGTTGAGAACTCCTGGGTGTTTAACGATTTCGTTTCCTGGATACGCGGGCGTCACAGCTATAAATTCGGTGTTGATTTTCGGAGAAACGGCGACAATACTTTAGGCTCTACGACCGTCGACTTGGGTTTTGCGGCCGCCGAAACAAGTTTGCCGCTCAGCTCTTCAACACGGGCGACGACCGGCGACAGTTACGCAAGCTTCCTGATCGGTGCTGTGGATAATACTTTTCATCAGCTTTTCGCCTCCAGCACAGGCAACCGTTTTCAATACCTCGCCGGGTATGCGCAGGACGACCTAAAGGTGAACCAACAATTGACCCTCAATCTCGGGCTGCGGTATGACCTTCCCTGGACACGCTATGAAGTGGCGGATCGCATGTCCACCTTTGATCCCAACACACCTAATCCCGGCGCCGGGGGGCGGCTCGGCGCTCTTGTATTTGCCGGTAGATATGGGAATCGCGACCGCCGTTTCACTGACCTCTTTCGTGGAGCAGTACAGCCCCGCGTAGGCTTTGCCTACCAGCTCAACTCGAAGACGGTGGCGCGGGGTGGCTATGCGATTTTTTATAGCAGCGCTGGTGATGTCGGGGAGAACGGGATTCGTATCAACTACAGTAGCGGCTTCAATAACATCGTCCGTCAAAGCAGTCCTGACGGAGGTATAACACCGCTGTTCTACTATCAAAATGGAGTTCTGCCTGTCGCACAGCCTCCATTCATTGATCCAACCCTTAATTTAGGGAGCGGAGTTAACTGGCTTTCTCGTGAAGATGGACGCCCTTCCACGATCCAGAACTGGAACTTCGGCGTACAGCGGAGTTTGCCGGGCGGGTTTGCAGGCGAGGTCTTCTACGTCGCCTCGAAAGGGAATCACCTCGGCAGCGGTCTAGTCAACGTAAACCAGGTTGACTCAAAGTATCTCGCCCTCGGAGACCGGCTCAATGCCAGACTCGACTCGCCAGCCGGACAATCCACAGGCGTCCCCCTACCCTACACCGAATTTAGGGGAACCGTGGCCCAGGCGCTGCGTCCGTTCCCGCAGTACCAGGGCATCAGCCGTTTCCTCAACACAGCAGGCTCGTCCACCTACCATGCCGCCCAAGTCAAAGTGGAACGGCGCTTCGCACAAGGCTTCTCGCTCCTGGCGAGTTATACATTCTCCAAATCCATCACCGACGCGGAAGCCCAGCAAGGGTGGTTCAACCCGGGGCCGCAGGACAACGGGAATCGCCAGCTTGAGAAATCCGTTTCGCGCTTTGACGTGCCGCATAATCTGACTCTCGCCTATATCTACGAGCTTCCGGTTGGCAAAGGTAAGCTCGTCAACACTTCCGGGGTAGCAGATGCTTTACTCGGAGGTTGGCAGTTCAGCGCGACGCATCGCTACCAGAGCGGATACCCGCTCAGTGTGGGCGCGGCTAACACTCTGGGCATCTTCTCTGGAACGTATCGACCGGATCGAGTTACCGGTGTTGATCCACGAGCTCAGACTTCAAGTGGCGGCTTCGACCCGGCAACGGATGTCTACCTAAACCGGGGGGGCTTTGCTCAGCCACAACCATATACATTCGGAAACTCTCCGCGAACTCTTCCTGACCTGCGAGGCTTTGCCTTCTTCAACGAAGACGCGGCGCTATCGAAACGCTTCCGCTTCACAGAAGCGGTTAATACAGAGGTGCGCGTTGAGGCTTTTAATGTTCTCAATCGAGTGGTTTTCAACGATCCGAACACAAACTTCTCTGATCTGGTGGGTTTCGGCAGAATCAACGGGCAAGCCAACCGCCCGCGGGTTCTCCAGTTCGGACTTCGTTTACGTTTCTGAACTGCGGACGGATGAGAGAGAGATGATGCTTCAACCCACTTCACAAACGTTTTTCCGATGGGCCATAGGGTCGCTCATCTGGGCAATCCTGTGGTGCCCTTCTGTTCACGGCCAGGAATCCGGTTCTTGGCAGGCACACATGCAGCGCGCCTCGGGTGCGCATCAGCAGGGTGATCTCAACAGTGCGGCAACTGAGTATGCGGAGGTAATACGTCTCAATCCGGCATTTGCCCCGGCATGGATGAACCGTGGCATTCTGCTCTACTCCACGCATCGTTACGAAGAGGCGCTAAAAGATCTATCCAAAGCAAGCGTACTTGATGCGAAGCTCGGTCCAGCGTGGCTATTTCAGGGGTTAACCCATTTTCAGATGCGCCGATACAAAGATGCCGTTGGGGCCTTACTAAAAGCAAACAGCATTATGCCGAACGATCCCCAGACGGCGTTTTTCTTGGGCACTTCTTTCACAGAGTTAGGTGATCTAAAGAGTGGCGTATCGTGGCTGGAGAAAGCGGCGAAGCTGGCCCCTGAGAATACAGATTTCCTTTATGCTCTGGGGCAAGCCTACACCGGGCTTGCTCTCGAAACTCAGAAGCGACTACTGAACGTTGACCCGCAGAGCTACCACATCTACCAACTGTTAGGACGCTTATACGAGGAACAGCACAACTGGGAGGCAGCGCTCGGCGAGTACACTGAAATGATCCAGAAGTATCCCGACAAGCCTGGGGCTCATTACCTTCTTGGAAATCTTTACTGGAAGAAACGCAAACACGCGGAGGCGTTAGGTGAATTTCAGGCCGAACTTCGAATCAATCCCTACGATGTGGAGGCTCTCTGGAAAATCGGTGATATACACGTGTCTGAGGAGCGATTTGATGAAGCAATGCCGTTTCTGGAAAAAGCTGTCGGGATCGATCCGGGGTTATTGGTAGCCCGGACGGCATATGCGAAATGCTTGTTGGGGAAGAAGCGCTCGGCGGAGGCTGTTCAGCAGTTGGAGCAAGCCGTAAAGATCGAACCGAAGGATAGGACTCTGCGTTCTTTGCTGGCTCGTGCTCTGCAGGAGGTAGGAGACCAGAAGCGAGCTGACGAGGAAAGAAGGATTGTCGAGCGGCTCTTCAACGAAGAAAGCGAAAAACAGAGTACACGCGTCAAGAGACTATCCGATGCAATGAAGGGTGCCAGTGAGAAAAGATGAGCGCGCGAGAAGCGTAAAAGGAACACACAAGCAATGAGGTGCTTGCGCGCTGTGTCCGGAGAGGAGCAAAGCCGCTTATCATTGGCATGGTGGTCAGAGACGATGTTGACAAAGAGAACGATGCGGATGGAAGAAGGATTTGTTCGTGGGCCAATGGCATATAACAGACAACACTAATAGAAAAAATCCGTTGATGCGCTTCTGTGCCTTCAGCTTAAACTGTGTTCGCCCCCGCGGTTTAACTTCACTCTTCGCGGTTGGATTAGTTATCGCTTGTCTTCACACGTCATTTGCGATGCCCGACTGGAACCTCGAAGTACGCAGGCTGATCAACCACAGGCAGTTAGCTGAAGCGGAGAGATTGATTGTCGAGCGTCTAGTCGCGACGCCACGCGCGCCCGACTTGATCCTCCTGCTGGCTGAGGTTCGCTTCAACCAACAGCGATACGAGGAATCCTTGCACCTTCTTGACAATGTACGGGAACTCAAAGAATCAACTACTGCGCAGATGAGTCTGCTGAGGGGGTTAAATCACGTAGCCCTTGGTCACTTGGAACTGGCCGAGTCGTCGCTTCGTGAAGCAGTGCGTCGCGATCCAACGCTAGCGTCTGCCCATTACTACTTAGGGCGCTTGCTCTATACCTGGAACCGGTTTGACGAAGCGGTAGAAGAGTTTCAAGTTGCTATTCGTCTCGATCCCAACTGGCCCAGAGCGTATGACAACCTCGGCTTATGCTACGAAGCCAAGCAGGAGTATGAAGCGGCCGAGCAGGCGTTCTTAGAAGCGATCCGGCTGGTAGAAAAGCAAGAACTGAAACTTGAATGGCCCTCGCTCAATCTCGGCACGATGCTACTGAAGCGAAATGAGTTGGCAAGGGCCAAGCCCCACATATTGAAGGCGCTTGAACTGAACTCAAAATCTGCCGAGGCTCATTTTCAGCAGGCTATACTGCATGAGCGTGAAGGGAATTTGGAGGCCGCGTTGCGCGAGTTGCAACGGGCCACCGAGTTGGAGACAAACCGCGCGGAGGCTTACTACAGAGCAGGCCGTATCTATCAACGACTGGGTAAAACCCCGCAAGCGAGAAAACAATTTGTTGCTTTTGAACAAGCATCACGAACCAAGAAGAAGGCTTCGGCAAAACGTGAATGATTTACGCACTTTTTTTATAGCTTTTAAGGAACATCAAATTTCAGATGAGCCACAAAAAGGCACAAGGAACACGGGCACCATGATTTTTGGTTTGTGCCGTTTGTGCTTTTTTGTGGCTACCTCATTTTCTTGAACTCTATAGAACAACGAATCACCCGATTGCGTAATACGATTGAGTAAAATAAGGATTTCATCATGCAAGTAAAGAAACCGGCCAAGGTGTACGACGTGATCGTTATCGGGTCGGGAGCATCAGGCGGGATGGCGGCGTGGAATCTCACCCGGCAGGGAGTCAATGTGCTGATGCTCGATGCCGGAGAGCGCTTCAAGCGAGAGAACTTTTGGACACACAACTGGCCTTACGAGTGGCAGGAGCGTCTTCGCCGAGGTGAGCGGCCGCCGCAGTTCTTTCTCAACACTAAAGAGCAGCCTTATATCACGGCGCCTGATCAACCGTTTCGTCTTTTGCGAGTCTGGGGACTTGGCGGAAAAACAAATGTCTGGGGACGCGTCAGCCTCCGCTACTCAGACCTCGATTTCAAGGCGGCAGAGCGGGATGGGTGGGAGATACCCTGGCCGATTAGCTACCGCGATCTAGCGCCTTACTACGACCGAGTGGATCAGCTCATCGGAGTCTGCGGCGGTGATGATGACTCAGACGTGCTGCCCGGAAGCAAATACCACATGCCACCGCCAGCCCCGCGGTGCGGCGAAGTGCTGTTAAAGCGTGCCGCCGCACGGCTGGATTTTCCTATTGTGCCAATTCGTCGAGCAGTGCTGACGCGCGACCACCGTGGTTTTCCCAAGTGCCACTACTGCGGCCATTGCGGTAGAGGCTGCGATACAGCGAGCTTCTTCAACACGGCAGATCATCTCGTGCCGTTTGCGCTCAAGACGGGTAAGTTGGAGCTAAGGACCAACGCTGTCGCAGCGCGCATCCTTGTTAACCGAGAAGGCCGAGCGAGCGGCGTGCAGTATTTTGACCGACACACTGGAAGAGAGCGTCAAGTGCGTGGGCGAGTCGTCGTGCTTGGCGCCTCCTGCATCGATTCGACGAGGATACTGCTCAACTCAAAATCCAGTATCTTCCCCACTGGCATAGGCAACACGTCGGGCGTGATCGGTAAGTACTTATGTGAACAGACGGTGATTCACATTCACGCTTTTCTACCAGAGCTATGTGGCAGAGAATCAACCAACGATGATGGCATTGATGGCGAGCACATCTATATGCCGCGCTTCAATCATCGCGGTCCGAAAAAGGATTATTTGCGTGGGTTCGGAATACAATTTTGGCGCACCGGCTGCGTGCTGCCCGACTTGGGTTACTTTCCTCCGGCAAACACTCCCGGATTTGGCGCGGGATACAAGAAAGAAGTGCGAAGTCGCTACCCTGCACTCGTACAGATTCATCCGTTTGGTGAGAAACTACCGCGGGCGGATAACTACGTCACGGTTGATGGCACACCGCTCGACAGGTACGGGGTGCCGCTGCCGAAAATCGTCTTCACTGATGGAGATAATGAACGCCGGATGGTTGAAGATATGTACGATACGGTCGAGATGATCTTAAAGGAAGCGAAGGCAGAGATCATAAGACTCGAGCGAGGAAAGACTGACCCACCCGGATCATCTATCCATGAGCATGGAACATGTCGGATGGGAAGTGATCCGAAAGTGTCAGCGTTAAATCAATTCTGCCAGATGCACGATGTTAAGAACCTGTTTGTCGTAGATGGCAGCGCCTTCACTACAGCATCCGAGAAGAATCCGACATTAACAATTCTCGCGCTGGCGTGGCGCGCAACAGATTACCTTGCGTCTCAACTTAAGAAAGGAGACGTGTAGAGTTATTACAATAAGGGCGCATTTATAAAATGAACGTACGGAGATACTCAACGGTTTTTCGTAAGAAGTGAAACCGGTGTGCTGAAACAGCAACAAGCGAAGTGTCACTTAAGCTAACGGTATTGATGGAGGCGAACCAACTATGAAACGGAAGATTAACGAGCAAGATGCTTTGCGGCGTGCGCGGTTGGTGTTAGTGATGTTGTTCACTGGAGTGTGTCTAATCACTTTATCGCACGTTGCGCATGTTTCTGCCGCACTCAATTTGGAAAGTGTTGTCTCTTTCGGGCAATCCCGCATCCCTGATTCGTTGAAGAAAAGCCGGTCGGAGAAGGTTCGTATCCTTGTTGTCACTGGTGGTCATGATTTTGAAGAAAGCTCTTTCTTTCAAATGTTTGAAGAAATGAAAGCCATCTCTTATACACATCTCCGTTTCAAACAGGGAGCTGAAGAGATGCTCACGCTGGACGCCGCCCGAGATTACGATGCAATCGTCTTCTACGACATGAATCAAAATCGTGAACCACATTGGAAAGGATGGTTGGCGCTTCTTGAAAAAGGGAAGGGTACAGTGTTCCTTCATCACGCTTTAGGTTCTTACCCGGACTGGGACGAATATGGTCGGATAGTCGGGGGCAGAGCCAGTTTCAACTACAAGCGCGTGATTGAAGGAGTGCCGCATGCAACCTTCAAGCACGATGTCGCTTTTCACGTGAAGATTGCCGACAAGTCGCATCCAATTACGAACGGACTCAAAGATTTTGACATCCTCGATGAAACCTATAACCGTTTTGTGGTGAATCCTGACGTACACGTCCTTCTCACAGCAGAGCACCCGACTAGCGGAAAGATAATTGGTTGGACCCATCGCTATAAAAACTCTCCGATTGTTTACCTGCAGCTAGGGCACGGTCCAACGGCTTACGAAAACAAAAACTTCCGCACGCTCGTTGAACGATCAATCAAATGGGCAGCGGGGAGGCTGTCCGATGGGCAAAACAACAATCAGGAGTGAGCACCCTAAGTCTCCAAAGCGAGGGAAGATCAGAGCGTTTATTCGATAGTGAGTAGTGCAGAAGATTGCCACAGACATGTTGAAAACTATAGTCATCGCCGGCACTCTCGACACAAAAGGCGAGGAGTTTGCCTTTGTCGAAAAATTGATTCGAGCGCGTGGGCTAAGCACGTGCGTCATTGATTTCGGAGTGATTGGTGAGCCGCGTTTCAAGCCGGATATAGATAACGATGAAGTTGCCCGTGCCGGTGGTAGCAGTATTGATAAGTTAAGAAATGAAAAGGACAAAGCGGATGCGATGAGGGTCATGAAAGAGGGCCTAATTGTAATCGTCCGAACATTGTATGAGCAGGGTAATTTACAAGGGATCATCAGCATGGGCGGAAGCGGAGGAACTTCCATCGCGACCGCCGCGATGCGCACCCTACCCCTCGGCATACCTAAGTTAATAGTCTCAACGGTGGGAGGCGGCGACGTGGCTCCATACGTTGGCAGCCGTGACATCAGTATCATGCCTTCGGTCGTAGATATAGCAGGAATTAACCGGATCAGCCGCCTCATCTATGCCAACGCCGCAGGCGCAATAGCTGGGATGGTGGAAACTGAAATGCCACCCTTCGAGCAAGAGCGCCCGATGATCGCCGCTTCAATGTTTGGCAATACCACCGCGTGCGTGGAACGTGCGCGTACGAGACTCGAGGGCAAAGGGTTTGAAGTGCTGGTGTTTCACGCCACGGGCACTGGTGGGAGGACGATGCAGAGCTTAGTAGAGGACGACTTCATCGCAG
>JACCTF010000991.1 GCA_013812565.1 Pyrinomonadaceae bacterium
GTCGAGGGCGGCGCGCGCTTCCTGGCCGAAGAAGTGAACGCTTGAGGCGTTGCCGAACTTCTCGGTTAAGTAAGGCAGCATCGCCTCAACAACACGCCGATCCGTCGGCGTCGTTGCACTGTGATCCATGTAAACTCTGCGTAGTGCTGGCATCAGTTCAAGGTTCACGGTTCAAAGTTCAATGTCTTGGCTTTCGACCTTGAACCTTAAACTTTGAACCTTGAGCTTATGTTAGGTCTGTTTGTTGCGCTCTGCAACAGGATGGTAGCATGTGCGCGGTTGAGGCTCTGTAGAAGTGACGTGTTAGAGAGGAAGATAACAAGAGTCGTGTCCGTCTCGAACGTCCGTTTACGATGAAGTAAGGAATTAAGGTTATGAAGAATCGGAAATGCTTTTACTTGTTACTTTTTTTCGCGGCGCAACTCATGCTGCATCCTTTACCTTTAGTTGCCGAGGCGGTCGCTGGTGCAAACGTCGCTTCGCTCAACAAATCAGTTGCACAACAACAGGTGAGCGCGCTTGATCGCGGTTACCGCACCGGCTATAGCGATGGTTATCAATCAGGCTGGCGCGATTCGCTCAACCGGGCGACGCGCGACATGCGCAACAAACAAGAATACACCAAGGCTGACCGCGCTTACGTCGCCACTTATGGTTCGCTTGAAGACTACCAGGATGGTTACCGGCAAGGTTTTGAGGCCGGGTATGACACCGGATATGACCGGCGCAACTTTGATTCCACCATACCCACCGACCTCGCACGGCGCGGCAGCAGTATCAACGATAACGAAAGCCGCCAACCGAGCAGCGTTGATGGCGATAATGGTGTCGGCTCCTCGGTTCCCGCAACAGTGACGACGCGCAGTGGCATTCTCATCCCCGATAACACGACCATGCGCGTCGAACTCCTCCACAGCCTTTCAACCGATGCCACTCTGCGCGGCGACCGTTTCGAAGCGCGCGTGGTAGAACCGCAGCAGTATGAAGGCGCGACCATCGAGGGTCGCGTCACCAGCGTGCGGCGGCCCGGCAAGCTGCGCGGCACAGCCGAACTGCAACTCACATTCGATCAGATACGGCTTACGAACAATCGCGTCGCGCCGTTCAACGCACAGGTGATACAGGTTCTTGGTTACGATGAAGATACAGTCGGCGACATTGATCGCGAAGGCGGTGTGCGCGGCAGAGATACCACCGGGGATGATGTTAAAAAGATCGGCACGGGAGCAGGCATAGGGGCAATAATCGGCGCTATCACCGGCGGCGGCAAAGGCGCGGCGATTGGCGCAGTCATCGGCGGCGCTGTTGGAACAGGGGGTGCCATTGCTACCCGCGGCAAAGAGGTGAGACTCGAACGCGGTCAGCGACTGATGATACGCACTTCCGGCGACACTAAGTAAAGGATGAAGTAGGAAGGATGGAGGATGAATAAGAAGCAGGCGGCTTTGCTGTTTTTACTTCATCCTTCCGCCTTCATCCTTTTCAACCATGCTGATCACGCTGCTGACAGACTTTGGAACCGCAGACTACTTCGTCGGTGCGATGAAGGGCGCGATCTTTTCCGTTAATCCAGATGCGCGTGTTGTTGATATTACGCATGACATCCCAGCGCATGATGTTCAGGCCGGGGCGTGGACTTTGCTGGCTGCGTGCCAAATTTTTCCGACCGGATCGGTTCATGTGGGCGTGGTTGATCCCGGCGTCGGGTCAAGTCGCCGACCGATCTTGATCGCACAGCGCGAGCGTTTCTTCGTTGGACCTGACAACGGATTGCTCAGCTACCTGATTGACCCGGAAGCAAATCCGCGCGTCTTTCATCTGACAAATGAACGTTACTTTCGTCGTCCCGTAAGCGCAACCTTTCATGGGCGCGACATCTTTGCTCCGGTTGCCGCGTGGCTAACTCGTGGCGTTGCACCCGAGGAGTTTGGAGAACCGGTTGCAAATTACACACGTCTCGCTGCGTTGACGCCGGTGGAAGGTGAGGGGGGCGTTGTTGAAGCAACGATTATTCATGTCGACCGCTTTGGTAATTGCATTACCAACATCACACGCCGCGATTTGAGCGAGAAGGCGGAAGCGCAGGGCGCATGTCTCATTATTAACAACCAAGAGATACGCTCGTTTCGTCGCTTCTTTGCTGAGGAAGCGGTTGCGGCATCGCAAAGCACGGATGAGTTGTTTGCTGTGTGGGGCAGCGCGGGCTTTCTTGAAATCGCCGGTTTTCGCCGCTCCGCCGCTGGTCTGCTGAAGGCCGAGCGGGGTCAAAAAGTTACGTTGATAGCAGGTTAGTTTTCCCCATAAACAAAATTCGCTGCTCGTGTTTCTCGATGCGGCGGCAAGTCTTCGATTGAACTTGTTGCTGGTCAATCCGAAAGCTCTAAATTGTTTTTGACACGTTTTGTGAGGCGATGCTATCTTCACCCAATCCCACATTAATCAAGGACACTCAGCATGGAAAAAGCGAAGGAACCAACCGCTGCCGCAAAAAGCCCAGCCGGTCTTGAAGGTATTGTTGCTGCGACTTCGGCCATCGGTGATGTCGATGGCATCAACGGTGTACTGATCTATCAGGGCTACAATGTACACGACCTCGCCGAGCACTCGACGTTCGAGGAGACCGTCTATTTGCTCTGGCATGGGCGACTGCCTACGAAGTCGGAACTTGACGAACTGCATCGCTCACTCGCCGAGAACAGCACCCCGCCACGCGAAGTCTTGGAGATGATACGGCATATGCCGAAAGACGCGGAGCCGATGGACTTGATGCGCACCGCCGTCTCTGCCCTTTCGCTCTACGACCGCGAATGCTGCGACACCTCGCGCGAAGGCGCACTTCGGACCGCGACGCGCCTCACCGCGCAACTGCCCGTCATCGTCGCCTCTATCGAACGCATACGTAAGGGGCAGGAACCCGTCGAGCCGAAGAAGGAACAATCCATCGCGACGAACTTCCTCTACATGCTGCGCGGCGAGATGCCCGATGAACGCGAGGCGCGCATCTTCGATGTTGCGCTCATCCTCCATGCCGACCATGAACTGAACGCTTCGACCTTCACCGCGCGCGTCGTCGCCGCGACGCTCGCCGACATGTACGGCGCGGTGACGGCGGCCATCGCCGCGCTCGCCGGACCGTTGCACGGCGGCGCGAACACCGAGGTGATGAGGATGCTTCTTGAGGTTGGTTCAGTCGAGAATGTCGAGCCTTTCATCAAGGATGCTCTCGTGCAGAAGAAGAAGATCATGGGCTTTGGTCATCGCGTCTATAAGACGGAAGACCCGCGCGCAACGTGGCTGCGTAGGTTCTCGGAGGAGATGGGCAAGGCGAAGAATGATACTAAGTTCTTCGAGATGTCGCGCAAGGTTGAAGATGTAATCATGCGCGAGAAGATTCTCTACCCGAACGTGGATTTCTATTCAGCCTCGACTTACTACATGATGGGCATCCCGCTTGATCTCTTTACGCCCATCTTCGCTGTTAGCCGCATCAGCGGATGGACCGGCCACATCCTCGAACAGTACGGTAATAATCGTTTGATCCGCCCACGCGCCGAATACACGGGGCGGCGCGATGTGGCTTACGTGCCGATTGATCAAAGGTAAGAAGTCAAAGACAGCGAACAAGAACCGAACATTCTTTACCATCAGCCGTCAGCTTTGATCAGAAGCTGGCGGCTGATCTGTTGTTGGGGCAGGTTGAAAGATTGTGAGCGGCTGCTCGGTTGGTTTCGGAACCTCTCCCTCCGTCCAGTGCTTCATCTCCGCGTCGGCTGCTAACCACGAAGCGCGCCAGATGAATGCGGTTGAAGCAACCAGCGCAAGAGAACAAGCGACGCCGCCTTCGATGCCATACGCGCCGCCGGTGAGCCAGGCGGGTCCGGTCTGCACGGCTTGCATAACGGGTGCGGGTGTTAGTTGTGTGATGCCGCTGACAGGCAGACCGAGCAACGCTCCCTGCGCCCAGTTCCAGGACCAGTGAACGCCCAACGGAAACCACAAACTTCGCACGCGCCAGTAAGCAACCGCGAGCCACACGCCAGCAAGCGTTGTGTTGATAATCGTAAAGATCGGCGTCACGTTCGGGTT
>JACCTF010000994.1 GCA_013812565.1 Pyrinomonadaceae bacterium
ACCGGTAGAGAAGAACCGGACGGTTCATCTTCGATCAACAGTGCATCGTTAATTCTCATCTGTGCTTTGATCACATTGATTTGTCTTTGGGCACGCTACGTTCTGCGTACGCGCGACAAACGTCGTCTTGCTTCGGGAAGAGATGCATTAGGTGGAAGCAATTCGGTGGTGGCCTTCTATAACCGCATGGTAAAGATTTTGGAGGCGCGGGGCTTGCATCGTGCAACTGGTCAAACACCGCTTGAATTTGCGGCGGCAACAAAAATGCCTGAAGCCTTAATTATCACGAATGCTTACAATCGTGTGCGCTATGGAGCGCAGGATTTAACTCCGTCAGAAATAGCAGAGATAGATGCGTGGCTGCGCCACCTGGAAACCCCAGTGACAAGCGGCGTGTAATTCGCGGAAGGCGGAGCATTTAAGTCTCTACCAACTGTTATGTCGTTGAATTCTTGGTCATAAATCGTTCATGAAAAAAATCGGATTTGTCAGTCTCGGATGCCCAAAGAACCTTGTTGATAGCGAGGTGATGATGGGCCGGTTGCGGCAAGCTGGCTACGAAATTACAAACGATGCGAGCGAGGCTGATACGCTTGTCGTAAACACTTGCGGGTTTATCGAGTCAGCAAAAAAGGAATCGGTTGATGCAATCCTTGAGGCGGCGCGCCAAAAGTCGGGAGGGAACTGTCAACGTCTTGTGGTGGCTGGTTGTTTAGTAGAACGATATAGAGAGGAGTTGCGCCAGGAGATCCCGGAAGTCGATGCTTTTATCGGGACCAATCAGATCAATGACATCACGACCGTCTGCGATGAGCGAACAAACATGCGTTCGCTTCCTGTGGTGTCGATAGGTAATCAAAGCGCGACCTATCTCTACAATGAATCCACCCCGCGAGTGCTCACCACGCCGGGCTACAGCGCGTACATCAAGATCGCTGAAGGCTGCGACCGGCCGTGCGCCTTCTGTTTTATCCCACAAATGCGCGGCCATTTCCGCAGTCGCCGCTTCGAATCTGTTATTAGCGAGGCGCAACAACTAGCCGAGCGAGGCGTGAAGGAGATCATCCTTGTCGCGCAGGATTCATCACGTTACGGCGAAGATTTAGGGCTGAAGGATGGACTGGCGCACCTGCTTCGAGCGCTCGCCGGGCTTAACGGCATTGAGTGGGTGCGTGTCATGTACACATATCCGACGCACATCAGTGATGTGTTCTTAGATGTCATGGCAAGCGAACCAAAGGCCGTCAAGTATCTGGACATGCCTTTACAGCACGCTTCGGCAAAAGTGTTGAAGTTGATGCTCCGCGGCGGAACACGCACCAGTTTGGAGCGACTAATTGATCGTGTGCGCCGACGCGTACCCGGCATCGCCATCCGCACAACGTTTATTACCGGCTTTCCAGGCGAAACCGAAGCGGATTTCCAAGAACTCCTCGCCTTTATCCGCAACGCCCAGTTTGATCGTGTCGGTGTCTTTCCTTACTCAGACGAAGAAGGAACAAGAGCTTACGATCTCTCGGACAAAGTTGATGAGCGAGTTGCTGAGAGTCGTCGCGCACGGTTGATGAAAGAGCAAGCGCGCATTTCGCGGCGGCTTAACAAAGGGCGCGTGGGATCGACGGTGCGCGTGCTTTTTGAAGGCGCGGCTAAAGAATCAGACCTACTGTGGCAGGGTCGTCTGGAGACGCAAGCGCCTGATATAGATGGCTGCGTATTGATCAATGATGCGCCGGAAGATTACACTCCGGTTCCAGGCGACTTCGTCAATGTCTACATTACGGAAGCGCACACTTATGATCTGGTCGGCCGCATCGTTTAAGCAGAAGCTACGTCTGCGGGCCGTCAAAGAATCGAGCGACAGCACTGCTTCGCCCGTCCCGACGACCGGGCTCATCGAACCCGCGCCAAGTCGATGGAGTGCGACTGATCGATTGGCCCTCGTTATTGCAACATGCGGCGTTGGGTATATACCAATCGCACCGGGCACATGGGGAGCAGCAATCGGTGTCGGGCTTTACTTGCTGCTACGCGCAATGAGTATTGAACTCTTTGCTGGTGTGACAGTGCGCGGCTGGAATGAACCGCCGCTTGAAGCTCTTCACCAGACGTTGATGCTCTCAGTCGTGATCTGCATCGGGTTTGTAGGAACCTGGGCCGCCTCGCGCGCCGAGCCGTTGCTCGCTCGTAAAGACCCCGGGCCGGTCGTGGTAGATGAAGTCGTCGGCCAGTTGATAACCTTTCTGTTCGTGCCATTGAAGGTCGGATGGTGGGGTGTAGTGGCAGGCTTTCTTCTGTTTCGTCTGTTCGATATATGGAAGCCGTACCCGATAAATCGGCTCGAAGCTCTTGAATCTGGATTAGGAATTATGGCCGATGATGTGCTTGCCGGCGCATATGCGGCGACCTTGATGTCGATGCTGACGACCATTTACCTTTTTCTGTAGAGGAGATTTTTAAGTGCAGATCGAAGAAGCAAATCAAGCGAAGGACGCGGCGAAAGCTGCGACGAACGATGGTGCCGCAGGGAACAAAGATCGAATGGCGGACGCCACGAGCAGCGAGACCTTAAGCGACGTGGAAAAGACCGAAGAAGGATCGACAAAAAATCCGAGTGGAGCGAGCTCGGGCGAACGCTCCTCTGTGCCCGCACCTGACGGCGCTCCGGATACATCGCGCAGCGGGCGCGCTGACGGTAGCGACGATGCTGGCCCAATGTAGTAGCCTTGCAGTTTTACCGAACAGCGCGCTGGCTTCCTCAATCAACGCGTTAAACTTTCAACCTCCTTTTCACTTTGAGCACTCTTTATATATTCAATGAACCAAATAAAAATCTTTGTTGCCGACGATGTCAGCGAAAGCGGACTTGAACCCTTGCGCGCGGCCGAATTTACGGTCGAGAAAAGAACCGGGTTATCGCCCGACGAGTTATGCGAAACCATACGTGATTATGATGGCTTGATCGTGCGAAGCGAAACCAAAGTGACCCCGCGGGTGATGGAGCAGGCGGGGCGTCTGCGCGCCATCGGTCGCGCCGGAGTTGGCGT
>JACCTF010000904.1 GCA_013812565.1 Pyrinomonadaceae bacterium
TGCTAGCTTCGTTGGTCGCTACATTGACGCTCGCGCAGATCACATGGGCCGCACTCGACGATAAGAAGTTCTCGGGTAACCTGATTGATGCTGCTTGTGGAGGTAAGAATAAGGCACACAGCGAAAAAGTCGCCGGGCACCCCAAATCTTGCGCTCTCATGGAGGCTTGCGTGAAAAGCGGTTACGGTATTGTCACCGCCGACGGCAAGTTCATGAAGTTTGATGAGAACGGAGATAAACTGGCTCTGGCATTATTGCAGAGTACGAAGACGGAAAAGGACATCCGGGTTGATGTCAGCGGCACTCAGGAGGGTGACAATATCAAGGTCACGAACATAACCGAAAAAACCGCTGAAAAAGAGGGAGCCAAGAGCTAAGCCGAGCAGTAAAGCTTTATCAGAACATTTTGGGAGGGGCGTGAAGCGTCCCTCCTATCTTTTTGATTTCGCCAACTTAGACACGAGAAAGTAGCTGCCACGTATCAGCGCCTTTGGCACTTCGGGCAGAAGTACGTCGAGCGCCCAGCGTGCGCGATGCGTCGAACCGATGTGCCGCAGACCACGCATGGCTCCCCTTCACGGTCATAAACTCTCCAGCGATTCTCGTAGGCCCCCCCGTAGTAACTGCCATCAATGTTCTCCGGATCAACGTTGAGCGTCGAGCCATGAGCGATTGATTCTGTGAGCACATCGAGAACCGCCCGGTGCAAACGCGGAACGCGGCGTCGGGAGAAGTCGGCGGCAATCGTAAAAGGATTAACACGCGCCACGAACATCGCTTCAGCGGCGTAGATGTTTCCTAATCCCGTAACCTTTGTCTGGTCCAGCAGCGTTTCCTTCAAGGTACGCCGCGAGCGTGCGAGCGCCGTGTGGAGATACTGAGTCGTGAACTCATCAGAAAAAGGTTCAGGCGCGAGCGCAAACAATTCTTTGGCTTCATGAAGCTGCACAGTGGGCACAATCTTCATCATCGCGAAATGACGTTGATCCGAGAAGACGAGCCGCCGCTCGTTATCAAGATAAAAAATTGCATGCGTAAATTTCGGAAGCAATGCCTCGGTCTGCAAGAGAAGAAACCTACCGGACATACGCAGATGAACCATCAGCACAAGCGCCGAGTCAAGCTCAATCAAAATGTGCTTGCCGCGTCTTCGCACGCGTTCAATGAGCGCGCCGCGCAGCAGGCGTGCAAACTCATCGGGACTCGAACCCGGCACGAGACGCGGGCGCAGAATCTCTGCGGCAAGGATGCGGCGGCCGCTGACCAGCTTGTCGAGCGCGCGTGCGACGAGTTCAACTTCTGGAAGTTCGGGCATAGCAACGAAACGATGAACGCGGAACGATGAACGATGAATGAAAAGACAACTGCTTCTTATTCATCGTTCATCGTTCATCGTTCATCCTTTATCTGACTATTGTCCCGCTGCGGCTCCAGCGGGTGTTGCGTATAAAGTTCAGCAGAAAGTTTCCGTTCGATGGCGCGCTCTCGTCATAGGACCAGAGGACGAAGGCGGGGCGACCGATGACAAGTTCGCGCGGGACGAAGCCCCAGGCGCGGCTGTCCAGACTGTTGTCGCGATTGTCGCCCATCACGAAATAGTGATTTGCCGGAATGGTGACGGGCGTGCCGTTTGTGCCATAACGAAAGTACGGAACTGAACGTTCAAAGCTTTGTTCTGTGTCATGGATAGTATCCGGATTGTAATAGACGCTGTATGAATCGTTGTCCCTGCGTGGTGTCACGCTGATGATGCGGTCGGGCGCTTTGTCGTTATAGTCGATAGCGACGATTGTGTGCTCAGATAGCGGTTGATCGTTGATAAGAACGCGTGCCCCGCGCACCTCAAGGCGGTCGCCGGGCAGTCCGATAACGCGTTTAAGATAGTTGGTTTTGTAAGGAATGTTGGCTGGGTCGGCTTGCAGCGCCGGATTATCTTTATTGCCCGGCCACTTAAATACGATGATGTCGCCGCGCCTGATTTCACGCTGCGGCAAGAACGGTACGTGTGGCCCCGGAGCGAAGATAAACTTATTAACTAACAAACGATCACCGATAAGGATCGTGTTCTGCATCGAGCCGGTCGGCACGGCCACCGTCTGCACGGCAAACGTGATTACAAACATCGCCATAATTGCTGAGGTGATGGCTAATTCAAAATACTCCCGCCAGATGCTTTTGCGCGACTCATGTGGCTGATGCTGTGCATCAGTTTCAGGCAACGTCTGTGCAGATTGTTCGGAGACCTTCTCGCCTGTTTTTTTCTGAATCATGCGAACACCAAATGGATTTTGGATTTGCGATTGCCGATTTGCGATCCAAAGGCAAGATAGCGACACCTATGCTTGAGTTCTTCAATCGCAAATCTCAAAGCGTTTGTGCGTATGTGCATCCTTGATCGAGTAGTGCTTGTACTTTGGCAGAGGAAGTTGCCTCTGAGTAGATGCGCAGCATCGGTTCGGTTCCCGATTGGCGAAAGAGCAGCCAGGATTCATCATCGAGAAGAAGCTTTGTTCCATCGAGCGTCGCGACACCTTGAACTTTGTAACCGGCAACACTCGCGGGCGGCGATGCGGCGAGAGAGGCGACCAGATTCTGCCCGCGCGCGACTTCCGTATGAAGGTCGCGCCGACCGAAATAAAACTCGCCGAACTCCTGATGCATCTCCTTGACCATCTCCGAGGGTGGTTTGCCTGCCGTGGCAATCGCTTCGAGAAAAAGCAGCGAGTTCAAGATGCCGTCGCGTTCAGGGATGTGGCCTTGCACGCCGATACCGCCGGACTCTTCCGCTCCAACCAGAATGTTTTCGCGGAGCATCAAGTCGGCGATGTACTTGAAACCGATGGGCGTGTCATAAAGCGGAAGGTTATGCGCGGCGGCGATGCGTTTGAGCAGCACGGATTGGGAAAAAGTACGGATGACGCCGCCGCTCATCTTTCGATTGCGCGCCAGGTGCAGCAGCACAAGCGGCACAACCTCGTGCATCGTCATCGTTCGGCCCTGCTCATCAACAGCGCCGAGGCGGTCGGCATCGCCGTCGGTGGCGAGTCCGACAAGCGCGCCCGTCTCTTGTACGCGCATCCGTAACGGCGCAAGATTTTGATCAATCGGCTCAGGGTTAACGCCGCCGAATAATGGGTCGCGGTCGGCGCGGATTGTCTCCACTTGAAGCGCGCCGTTTGCAAGAAAGCTTTCAACCCAGCGTCCGCCCGTCCCGTGCATCGGATCAACAACCACGTGCGCACGCAAACTTTGTAGCCGGTCTATGTCAACAAACGATTTGACCTGTTGGCGGTAGCTTGCAACGGAAGCTTCAAGATGGCTCTCCTGATTATTTGCGAAAACAGAGTTCTTGACGAAAGCGGCGCGAACGGGACCATTTGCATCAACCAGGGCTTCCACTGCGGATGTCGTTTCCGGCGTTGCACTGCCCCCCCATGGAGCCTTGATCTTAAAGCCGTTAAAGTCCGGAGGGTTGTGTGATGCGGTGATCATCACGCCGCCCGCTGCGCCATGCTCACGCACTGCCCATGAAACGAGCTGCGTCGGCATATCTCGGTCAAACATCGAGACTTCAATCCCGTTATCAGCGAGGACTTCGGCGACGCGCATGGCGAAACGTTCGGAGAGGAAACGCCGGTCATAACCGATGATGACAAACGGTGAACTGCGGCGTGCGATTGGATCTGTTGGCGAAGTGTTTATTTCAGGACTATCGCCGGGAAGGGTTTTGCCGTGTTCAATCTGAATATACGTCGCATATCCTCGGGCGACACGTTCAAGGTTTTCAAAAGTAAAGTCGCGCGCGATTACTGCGCGCCAGCCGTCAGTGCCGAAGCGTATCGGCGTCCGCCCTGCTTCCACGCTCATTGCCCGGCTCCGGTCTGCGTGTAATCCGTGAGCGATGATTTGTCGCCGAGCACTGTGCCTGCAAGGACTTGTGCCGAACGCCCGACGTGACAACCGCGACCGATGATCGCATCAGCGACAAACGCTCCAGCGCTAACCCGCGTGTGCGGCCAGAGGACGGAGTTTTCGATGCGCGCTTTCTCTTCGACGTGGCAGCCTTGGCCGAGCACGGAATTGATAACCTGCGCTCCTGATTTAATAATGCAATCGCTTCCAATTACCGACGCCTCGTCAACTTCTGCGCCCGGTTGTGCTTCAAAGCGTCCGCGGCGCTCGGTGAGGCGTGAGGCGTGGATGCGATCAGCCAGTAGATCATGGTTCGCCTGGAGGTAGCGGGCCGGTGTGCCGATGTCGAGCCAGTAAGCCTCGCGGTGGGGAACGTGTGCGAAAAACGGTTCGTTGCGGCGGAGCAGGTCGGGGAAGAGGTTGTACTCAAAGGAATAGTTTTCGCCGATTGGGATCATATCGAGTACACGCGGATCGAGCACGTAGGTTCCGGCGTTGATCGTGTTAACGCTGATCTCTTCCGCCTTCGGCTTTTCAAGAAAGCGACGCACGCGCCCGTCTGGTTCGGTTTCGACAAGGCCATAAGCGCTCGGATTCTCGACCGGCGTCAGAACGATTGTGGCCGTAGCCCGGTGCTGATTGTGTTCGCTTATGACGGCTTCAAGATCAAGGTCGGTGAGAATGTCGCCGTTTAAGACAACGGTCGGTTCGCGAATCAAATCTTCGGCATACTTGTAAGCTCCGGCTGTTCCCATTGGTTGCGGCTCGACGGTGTAGCGAATCTTCACGCCGTAGTCAGAACCGTCGCCGAGTTGTTGCTCGATTTTCTGCGGTTGATAGGAAAGGGAAAGCGTGATGTCTGTGATACCGGCGCGGCGGAGGGTCTCTACTTGGTAGAGAAGAAAAGGCCGGTTACAGATCGGCACAATAGGTTTCGGTGTGTAGACTGTCAGCGGACGAAGTCTGGTGCCTTTGCCGCCTGCGAGAATAAGGGCTTGCATAATCTTTTATTTAACAAAACTTGAAGTGGGAAATACCTTTAATGGCGGCGCGAGTCTAACACCTGGTGGCGCGCGGTTCAATTGGTCGCCCTAGTTGGAAAGGTAACAGGTACGAGGTTAAAGGAAGAATGCGACCGAACGTTAACAACTCCACACTTCGAACACCGTACTCCGCACCTCATACTTGGAAAGTGCTTGCTTGACACCCCTTTTGCCGCAACGTGATAATCCCACGCTGGCAAGAGCAGGCAACCTACACCACAGCCCAACAACAGACAACAAACAGCGCAAAATCTAAATCCAAGGAACAATCATGTCAGAGAGAAGTGAAGCAGTTATCATTAGTGCGGTACGCACGCCGACGGGCAAGTTTCAGGGCGCTCTAAAAGGATTCTCCGCTACTGATCTGGGGGCAATGGTGGTGCGCGAGAGCGTGCAGCGTGCTGGAGTTCAACCGGAAGAAGTTGATGAAGTGATCATGGGTTGTGTGGTGCAGGCTGGATTAGGGCAGAACCCCGCCCGACAAGCGGCGCTCGGCGGCGGCATCCCTTTCGGCGTCTCTGCCGTCACGATTAACAAAGTTTGTGGCTCCGGCCTCAAGGCTGTGATGATGGCCTCGCAGAGTGTTCAACTCGGCGATGCGGAAGTGGTTGTCGCAGGCGGGATGGAATCGATGTCGAACGCGCCCTATCTTTTGCCAAAAGCGCGCGAGGGTTATCGCTTAGGTAATGGAACATTAGTTGACGCGATGATCCAAGACGGATTGTGGTGCGCCTTCGGAAACTACCACATGGGCAACACCGGCGAAGTTGTTGCCGAACGCTACCATGTCACGCGTGCTGAACAAGACGAATACGCGTACAACTCGCACCGCAAAGCAGCCGCTGCAATCAACGCCGGAAAATTTAAGGATGAAATTCTAGCCGTAGAGATTCCGCAGAAGAAGGGTGAGAAGATCATCTTCGAACGGGACGAATCGGTGCGCGAAGACACTTCGGTTGAGGTGCTTGCCAAACTTAAACCCGCTTTCAAACAGGAAGGCGGAACCGTCACCGCCGGAAACGCACCGGGCGTTAACGACGGCGCTTCGGCTTTAGTTATCACATCCCTCGAACACGCACGTTGGTTGAATGTGGAGCCGATGGCGCGCATAGCGGCGCGGGCGACTTCCGGAATCCAGCCTGAACTTGTGATGATGGCTCCTGTGGAAGCGATCCGCAAAGTGTTGAAGAAAGCAGGCTGGACGCTGAACGAAGTTGATTTAATCGAACTGAATGAAGCTTTCTCGGTGCAGGCAATTGCGATTATCAGAGAACTTGGTCTCGACCCCGAACGCGTCAACGTTAATGGCGGGGCTGTCGCGCTCGGTCATGCCATCGGCCAATCAGGTTCGCGTCTGCTGACGACGATGCTCTATGAGATGAAGAGAAGAAACGCTCGTCGCGGACTCGCCGCTCTCTGTCTCGGCGGCGGCAATGCTGTGGCGATGGCTGTTGAACGTTAAGAGCTAAAAACTGTTACGACACGTCGCTATCAGAGAAAACGATCTTGATTGAAACCCTTGGAGTCGTCGGCGCGGGAACAATGGGGAACGGCATTGCGCAGGTCGCGGCGCGGGCTGGTTGCCGAGTTATTCTACGCGACGTGAAAGAAGAGTTTCTTGAGCGCGGGATGACGGCAATCCGTAAAAGTTTGCAACGCGATGTCGATAAAGATCGGTTGAAGGAAGAAGAGAAACATTCGATCATCAATCGCATCCGCACGGTCACTGAATTCGACGCGCTTGCCGAAGCCGATTTAATTGTCGAGGCCGTGACCGAAGATTTGAGCGTCAAACAGGAAGTCTTTCGCACGTTGGACCAATTGACGCGGTCAGACGCAATTCTCGCTTCTAACACTTCATCTATCTCCATCACCAAACTGGGCGCAGTCACCGAACGGCCTGACAAGGTAATCGGGATGCACTTTATGAATCCGGTGCCGGTGATGAAGTTGGTGGAAGTTATTCGCGGCCTCCAGACATCGGATGAGACTTATGAGCGTGTACGAGAACTTACCGAAAAACTCGGCAAGACCGCGCTTGAATGCAACGATTCGCCTGGGTTTGTCTCGAATCGCGTGTTGATGCCGATGATCAACGAAGCGATCTTCACGCTTTATGAAGGAGTTGCGACGCGTGAAAGCATTGATGGCATTATGAAACTCGGGATGAATCATCCGATGGGGCCGCTCGCGCTTGCTGACTTCATCGGCCTCGACGTATGTTTGGCAATCTTGAACGTTCTTCATGAAGGGTTTGGTGATCCGAAGTACCGACCTTGTCCTCTGCTCGCGCGTTACGTTGACGCCGGATGGCTTGGGCAAAAGAGCGGACGCGGCTTTTATGAATACCAGCTTCAGGAACCGAAGCGCACGGGCCTGCGAACTTCAAATCTTTAGGTGGCACTCACATAGATGCAAAAGGGTTTTGGACAAATTTACTGTCAGAGATGTCTCGGCGCAAATCAACTTGGTCAGGAACACTGCATGCGATGCGGTACGCGCTTAATGCTTGTAGTTGAGCCATCGACACTTCGTTACGAAGACGTCTTCCACGAAGCAGAGCTTCATGAGGATTTACTGGAGCGAGTCTCCGCTTTGGAGAACAAGCTTGCACGCGTCACAGAAAAACTCGATCAAGGGCTAAATGTCTTGTTACAGCAGACGCGGAATTTCAGTTTAGATCAGGCCGCACTGACGACCCTGCTTGATGTTTTACATGAAACAAAGACGGTTGATCGAGAAGCGTATGAGCAGCTATTAAGCAAGCGATGGCAGCACGATTCGGTCGAGAGAAATGAACGTGCCCGTCATCAGAAACTGCAAGAGCGCATCATCAAAGGGTATTGCGGAAACGAAACGTCGATTTTCAAACGGTTAATCAACAAAGCCTTCGACCTGCTCAGCGAAGGGGAAGTCGTGAGCGGCATCCGCCAACTGGAACGCGCCGCCGCTTTAGCGCCGGACAATCTGCCGCTCAACTCGCTGCTCGGCGAGCACTTTTTTCGCGAAAGTAAACGGACGCTGGCGCACGATTATCTTAACCGCGCATTTCATTTGAAACCTACTGAGCCGCGCCTCTGTCTGTTGCTCGGGCTGGCCTGTGGCGATGAAGGTGATGCGGCGCGGGCGAAAGAGTTGCTCGGCGCAGCCATCGAGCGGGGCGGTACTTCTTATGCCGCACACTACGCGCTCGGGCGTTTGTTTGCCGCCGAAGATAACTGGATTGATGCCTTGTCAGAGTTCAAGCGCGCCCTGCGAGCGCAAAGTTCTCCAGAGTCGCACTACACGCTGGGGCTTGTGTACCATCAACTCAACCGTGATCGTTTAGCCGCGCGCCATTTGCAGCGATGCGTTGAGCTAGATTCGAACTATGCAGAGGCTTTGTACGCGCTCGGCTTGTTGCACCTGCGTGCCGGTAAGCGGAAACAAGCGGTTGAAACGTTCGCCGCAGCACGTACGACGGGAACGCTTAACCACTCGTGTGATCTGGCGATTAAACGCGCGTTGCGGTCGAACGAAGCGCCGCTAATGCCTTCTCTTTTCGCTACGATAGGCCAGGCAAAGAGACTGCTGGTGAGCGGCGGAGACCAGCGTTTGGCGGCTGCTTTGCGGAAAGATCTGTTTACCTCGACGCCTGATGTGTTGACACTCATGCCGCGACCATTATAATTGCACGCTTTTACGCACACGCCGGCATCTGAGCGGAAAGCAGAAGTAATTAAGCAATGCGGATTGAAGTTGACAAGGTGAAAGCGGCAGGGACGCCTTTTGCCCAAACATATGCGCCGGATAAGTTGGTGCTTGATGAGGAAATAGGACAGTTGACAATGGCGGCCGAGGTTTCCGGCTTCGCCTCGCGTAGCGGCAGTCAGATTCATTTGCAGGGAGACATCAAGACCAAAGTAAGATCGCGCTGCGACCGTTGTCTGAATCCCGTTATCGTGCCGGTCGACACAGACTTTGACGTAATATATATCCCGGCCTCGGATGATGTGTTGGATGAAAACTTAGAATTACAGAAAGATGATCTGAACTTCTCAGTTTTCGAGGAGGGTACGATTGACCTAGATGAGTTGGTGCGCGAGCAGGTCTTGTTAGCAATGCCTTCGCGCCTTTTATGCCGCGAGGAATGTAGGGGTCTGTGTCCGACCTGCGGCGTTGATCTAAATGCCGACACGTGTCCGTGCGGCAGAAAAGAAGTTGATCCGCGCTGGTCAGCGCTTAGGGATTTGCGATTTTAGGTTTGCGATTTTCAAGAACTTTGGTTCAGATCCGCAAATCGGCAGTTGCAAATCTAAAATTTATTGAAGGAGCTTTATGCCTAATCCGAAACGTCGTCATTCGAAAGCGCGCAAAAACAAACGACGCGCTCATGATGCTTTGCGTGCGCCGCAAACATCGCTTTGTCCAAACTGCCAAGAGCCGCGCCAACCGCATCGTGTGTGTCCGAAGTGCGGTTTCTACAAAAACCGTGAAGTGATTCGAATCGAACAGGGACTATAAGCGTGCAGCGGGAACACGGGAACCCGCACGCTCATTAGATGAAGCATGTACGCCAATTAACCGGCAAAGTCGTCGTCGATGCTATGGGCAGCGACCGCGCGCCGCATACGGAAGTGGATGGCGCTTTGCAGGCGGCGCGTGACCTCGGAATTGGTGTGGTCCTTGTCGGCCAAACGGAAAAGGTCGAACCAGAGTTGCGGCGCTGCGGCTGGCGGGGTTCGGGTGATCAGGGTGTTGAGTTGGTCGCGGCCGAGGAAGTCATCGGCATGGACGAGCCGGTTGCGATGGCGGTACGGCGCAAGAAGAAAAGTTCACTGCGGGTGGCCGCACGACTAGTCGCGGAAGGTAAAGCTGACGGCTTTGTTTCAGCGGGAAACACCGGCGCGGCAATGGCAACGGCAATGATGGTGATCGGTCTGTTGCCGGGCGTGGATCGACCGGCGCTTGCCGCCCTAATTCCGACTAAACAAGGAAAGCCGACGCTGCTGCTTGACGTGGGTGCTAACTCCGATTGTAAACCACTGCACCTCGCGCAGTTCGCCATTATGGGTGACGCGTATTCACGCACAGTGCTTGGCACGCTGCGGCCGACTGTTGGTTTAATGAGCATTGGGGAAGAAGAAGCCAAGGGAAGCGAGCTAACTAAAGAAGCCTTTCCGTTGCTGCGCGATTTGTCTAATGTGAACTTTGTCGGTAATGTCGAAGGACGCGACGTGTTCACAGGCGCTGTCGATGTAATCGTCACCGACGGCTTTACCGGCAATGTTATGCTCAAATTGTCAGAAGGGCTATCCGATGCCGTGCTTTCAATGATTAAACGGGAGTTGCGTTCGACGGTTGTTAGCAGGACCGGCGCGATGCTCGTCCGGCCAGCTTTTCAAAGGCTTAAAAAGCGCTTGGATTATTCTGAGTCCGGTGGCGCGCCGCTTTTGGGAGTGCGGCAGATCGTCGTGATCGGTCATGGAAGCTCCAATGCGCGCGCGATACGTAATGCCGTGCGTACCGTTAAAGAGTTTTCCGAGCATCGTGCCAACGAGCGGATTGAACAGGGGATTGCAACGGACGTACAAGCCTCCAAAGCTTTATATGCGGTGGCCGACTAAAAACTTGGGGAAAGAACGGGCGAGGAAGATGGCAAACATAAATGCTGGCGTTCTAAGCACCGGGCGCGCGTTTCCAGAGGGGGTACTCACCAACGCTGATCTGGAGATGATGGTGGACACTTCAGATGATTGGATCACCACACGCACCGGCATCAAGCAACGACATAAAGCCGGTGAGGGCGAATACACTTCGCTGTTCGCTGTTCGTGCCGCGAGGCAGGCCATCGAGCGTGCGCGGATTGATCCCTCCGAAGTAGATCTGCTGATCTGCGCCACCGTGACACCCGATCAATTACTGCCCGCAACCGCTTGTTTAATCCAAGCAGAACTTGGCGCCCATCGCGCTGCCGCTTTTGATCTAGTAGCCGCCTGCTCGGGCTTTATCTATGGAGTAACGCTTGCGAATCAAATGATTCGCGCGAAGCAAGCGCGTTATGCGCTCGTAATCGGTGCAGAAATACTTACTCGCTATGTTGATTACACTGACCGCACAACCTGCGTGATCTTCGGCGACGGAGCAGGCGCTGCAATACTTGGCCCGGTTGAGAGCGAGCGCGGCATCCTCGCCGCGCGCATACGCTCCGACGGACGCTTCGCTGAACAACTGCACGCCACCGGCGGCGGCACCCGTCTGGGCACAACTGCTCAAACCCTCAACTCCGGATTGCACTTTTACAAAATGCGCGGCAACGAACTGTTCAAGGTCGCAGTGCGCTCGATGACGGACATCTCGCTTGAGGTGCTCAAAGAAGCGAACTTGACCCCCGATGACATACATCTCTTTGTTCCACATCAAGCCAATCAGCGCATTACCGAGGCGGTTGCCGACAAACTGGGTGTTGATTCCTCGCGCGTCTTCTCAAACATCGCGATGCACGGCAACACTTCATCAGCCTCGATTCCAATTGCTCTGGATGAGTGTGTTGAAACCGAGCGCTTGCATGATCGCGACCTGGTTCTTATGACCTCGTTCGGCGGCGGCGCGACATGGGGCGCGGTGCTAATGCGCTGGTAAGGAGAAGAAGTGACAAGTAAACAGTAAACAGTGACAAGATAAAATCAGTTCGTCACTTGTCACTTGTCACTGCTTTTATGTCTGTTGCTTACATCTTCCCTGGGCAAGGTTCGCAGTATGCGGGTATGGGTCGCAACTTGGCGGAGAACTCTTCGGTCGCGCGTGAGGTTTTTGAAGAAGCGGACGAGGTCCTTGGTTTCTCTTTGTCGCGATTGTGCTTTGAGGGATCAGCGGAAGAATTGCAATCAACGGAGAACACGCAGCCTGCAATCCTCGCCGTGTCGATTGCCGCCTGGCGCGTTGTCAAAGCGACAGGGTTTCCGTCGCCGAACTATGTTGCCGGACACAGCCTTGGTGAGTATTCTGCATTGGTCGCGGCTAGTGCTTTGACGCTCGCCTCGGCACTGAAGACTGTACGCGCGCGGGGGCGTTACATGCAGGAAGCTGTGCCGCTCGGAGCTGGAGCGATGGCCGCCGTCGGCGCAGAGTTGCAAGTTGTGATGGAGGTGTGTGCGCAATCGCAGCAGTACGGAATCTGCGCTCTAGCGAACATCAACTCGCCGAGGCAGATTGTGATTGCTGGCGATGTGGCGGCAGTAGACTTTGCTATTGAACTGTTGACGGAACAGGGTATAAGGCGCGTTAAAAAATTGAACGTGAGCGCTCCATTTCACTGCGCGTTGATGCGACCGGCCGAGGAGCGTCTGGCAAGCGAGTTGGCGGCGATTGAGTTTCGCGATTTGGGCGTGCCGCTGGTGACAAACGTGGACGCAACTTTAATTAGCCGGGGCACCGAAGCACGCGACGCACTTCGGCGGCAGGTCTCGGCGACGGTGCGTTGGCAGGAATCCGTCGAGTTGTTGCGAAGCGAAGGCGTCACAATGTTTGTCGAGGTCGGTCCCGGCAAAGTGCTCTCCGGACTGGCGCGGCATATCGAGCCTGATGCGCTTTGCATGAACGTTGAAGATGAGGCGAGCCTTCATAGAGCGCAGGCGATTATTTCCGAACGCGCAAAGTCCGGTGAACACGCGGCAGCTAACGCTTGACCGCTGGTTGGATCTGGATTGTTCGTTTCTAAAGCTTTATAACTTTTAATATACAACAGGAGCTAAAACCGTAATGCCTGATCAAGAGATAGAAAGTAAGGTGAAGCAAATTATTGTTGATGAACTTGGTGTGGACGAAAACGAAGTCACACCGAACGCTCGCTTCATTGATGACCTGGGTGCTGACTCGCTTGACACCGTTGAGCTTGTGATGAGATTCGAGGAAGAGTTCGGCATCGAGATTCCGGATGAAGATGCAGAGAAGATTCAAAGCGTGCGCGACGCGTACAATTACATCGACCAACATTCGAAAAAATAACAGGGCCACGAAGCAGTCGCTTTCCGGTCAGCGCATTTAGAGTTCAGCAATTCGTCGGACAAAGCGTGCCCGCGAGCCTGATCAGCCTGTGCTGGTTGAGCAGTGGTTGCTTCTCATGAAAGTAGGGTTCACACACCGCCAATGGTTTTACAACAAGGAGCATTCATCTTGAAACGTCGCGTTGTGGTAACTGGCCTCGGTCTCATCACCCCGGTTGGCAACAGCGTCGAAGATGCATGGGGGGCGTTGATGAACGGGCGCAGCGGCGTCGGTTACATACAGAAATTTGACACCTCGAGCTTCCCTGTCAGAATCGCCGCTGAAGTCAAAAACTTCGATCCGCTGCGTTTCATCGAGAAGAAAGAGGCGCGCAAGATGGGAGCCTTCATCCACTACGCAATCGCCGCTTCTGATGAAGCGCTTCGTCATAGCGGGTTGCGTATCACAGAGGAGAATGCCGAGCAGGTCGGTACGTACATCAGCAGCGGCATCGGCGACTTTTGGGCGATTGAACGCGAGCACTCAAAGCTTTTGAATGAAGGGCCGCACCGCGTTTCACCCTTCTTTATCCCGTCGGCAATCGTTAACCTGGCAGCCGGTCAAGTTTCGATCCGCACCGGCGCGAAGGGACCGAACTCGGCGACTGCAACGGCGTGCGCCGCGGGTGCTCACGCCATCGGCGACAGCTTTAAAATTATCCAGCGCGGCGACGCCGATGTGATGATCTGTGGAGGCGCTGAATCAGCGATCACGCCGATGAGTGTCGCGGGTTTTGCCGCGATGCGTGCTCTATCAACGCGCAATGATGATCCACTGCGCGCATCACGCCCGTTTGACGCGCAACGCGATGGTTTCGTGATCGGTGAGGGCGCGGGCATTTTGATTCTCGAAGAGCTGGAAACCGCCCGGCGGCGTGGCGCACGCATTTACGCTGAGATTGTCGGGTACGGTATGACCGCTGATGCTTTTCACATCACCATGCCGGATGACACTCAATCCGGCGTCACGCGCGTCATGGAAAAGGCTCTGCGAGATGCCGGTACGACGCCCGAAGCAATCGGGTACATCAACGCGCATGGCACATCCACCCCTTACGGCGATAAATCTGAAACACTCGCGATCAAGAAAACCTTTGGCGAGCATGCCTATAAACTCGCCGTTAGCTCAACCAAATCGATGACCGGACATCTGCTCGGCGCAGCCGGTGGCATCGAAGCGGTCTTCTCCGTGCTCGCGATTATTCATCAAATGCTGCCGCCGACGATCAACTACACAAATCCCGATCCCGAATGCGATCTGGACTACGTACCAAACGAACCGCGCCAAATGAAGGTGGAATACGCGCTCTCCAACGGCTTCGGCTTCGGCGGCACAAACGCGGCGCTGCTCTTCAAGCGTTATCACGAAGAGTGATCAATAGCAGATGTTAGATGTCAGATGCTAGATGTCAGTTTCAGGGCAACTGCTAACATCTTAGCATCAGGCATCTTTTTATTTTGTTGTGAGGAATAGATGAAAACCGTTGTTTTGATGAAGCAAGTTGGGAACAAAGATGCGGTGTTGCGCATTAACAAAGAGGGAACCTGGATTGAAGAAGGCGACCTGTCCTACGAGGTCAACGAGTCGGATGGTTATGCGCTCGAAGAAGCTTTGCGGTTGAAAGAAAAGCATGGCGGTGAGGTGGTGGTTTGTTCAATGGGGCCGCAACGCGTGAAGAGCGTGATCAAAGACGCGTTGGCGCGTGGGGCGGACCGCGCGATTCACGTGGTGGGCGACGACCTTGCGCGTCTCTCGCCGTTTGCGGCGGCCAAGGTGCTGAGCGAAGCGATCCGCAGCGAACAGTTTGATCTCGTTTTGACCGGCCTTCAATCAGACGATAACGGCTATGCGCAGACGGGCGTGATCCTCGCCGAATTGTTAGGGCTGCCGCATGCGACGATTGTGATTGAGGTTGATGCGTCGGGCGAAGGGTTGCGTGTGAAGCGCGAGCTGGAGAACGGTTGGTATCAGTGGTATACGATGCCGCGCCCTTGTCTGCTGACGATTCAATCGGGAATCAGCCAAATTCGCTATGCGACGCTGAAAGGGATTATGGCCGCCAAGAAGAAGGAGATTCGGGAAGTTGCGCCCGCGGAAGCTGCGACAGCCTCTACTTCGCACCAGCGCATAACGAAGATCTACTTTCCACAAAAGTCTAAACAGACGCAGTACCTCGGCGATGGCAACGCGAGGGCCGGGGCAGCGGAGTTGGCAGAGAGACTGCGCACTGAGGCGCGGATCATATAGTTTGTGAGCAGTAAAGGCGGGGAAGAACAAGGAATGAGTAAAGGGATTTTGGTATTCGCTGAGCACCGCGCGGGCGCTTTCAATAAAACCTCTTTCGAGGCGATTGCCGCCGCGCAGAGTCTCGGCCGGGAGTTGCAGCAGACAGTAACTGCCGTAGTGCTCGGCGCGGGTATGGCGAACTTGGCCCAGACTATTGCGGCATACAAGCTCGACAAAGTTCTCTATGCGGAGAACGAGAAGCTTGCCGAGTACACGCCGGATGGTTATGCGGATGCGATGGAAGGGGTTGTCCGCACAATTGATCCGCAGTATGTCGTAATGCCGCATACTTATTTAGTGCGCGACTTTGCTCCGAAGCTGGCGTCTCGTTTTGGCAAGGACGTAATAAGCGATTGCCTGCGTGCCACGGCAAGCGACGGTGGTGTGATATTCTCGCGGCGAATCTTCCTTGGCAAGATGGATGCCGATGTTATTCCGAGCGGTGAGCCGCCTGTGTTCGCGACCTTTCAATCGGGCGCTTACCGGGCCGATCAAGCTGCGAAGGATGGAAGCGCCGCCGTCGAGACGATAGCGGTTGAAGTCGGCGAGGTACGCATGCAACCTGAACCGGCGTTTCAAGAAGTTAAGCAAGCGGTCGACCTCTCAAAAGCCGACATCATCGTTGCCGTCGGGCGCGGCATCAAGGGGCAGGAGAACTTAGCGTTAGTTGAACAACTGGCCCAGGCACTCGGCGGCGAACTCGCCGCTTCGCGTCCGATCTGCGATGCCGGCTGGTTGCCTATCGACCGCCAAATCGGTTCATCCGGGCAGACCGTAGCGCCGAAGCTCTATGTCGCGCTCGGAATTTCCGGGGCGATTCAACACCTTGTCGGGATGAAAAATGCGACCACCATCGTTGCCGTCAACAAAGACCGGGAAGCGCCTATTTTCGACATCGCAGACTATGGCATTGTCGGAGATCTGTTCGAGGTGGTTCCAGCTTTGACGGAAGCTGTGAAAAAACTTAAGGAGTGAGACGTTTGTCATTCTACTGGCTTAACTTGCATCTGCGAACTTTTCCACGTTGATTCTTCTTGTC
>JACCTF010001051.1 GCA_013812565.1 Pyrinomonadaceae bacterium
GATCAGTTCACGCAGGTATGCTGCTGCATCGTGCGGCATGAACTCAATCCCGATGAAACGATAATGATGTGCGTAAGCGGCGGTCATTAGAGCTGGCTGATTGCCGCCGGGTGAAAGAATCTTCGGCATCAGCCCGGCATGTTCTGGACCAACGCGTTGACCCGCAGCAGGCAATCGAGAGTCAAAAGCCGAAGTGCGTATTGTGATCCAATCGGCATCGGTATTGGTTCCAGACTTGTACGGTAATGTGATCGGCCCGGTATAACTCGCACCAGCTTCCAGTACAATCGTGTCACCCGGCTGGGCTGAGTCGATGGCTGTTTGTAGATTACCACCGGCTGGGACCGTTAGCGTTGCAGCTTGTACTGCAGGTTGTGTAATCAAGAGCATCCACAATAATGGAAACCCGAAGGTAACTAGGCATAGCTTTGAACAGGCTGCATAGAGATATGACCGCAACATCGCGGTTACAGGGAGAGTAATCACTCAGAACACCTCGTTATCGAAATTGAGAACCATAAAACAGCGAGATAAGGCTGCACGCACACTGGTGGCAGAGACGCTGCGCTTTATAACGAATCACAGCACCAATTCATCGTTCACTGTCGAGCGATTAGCGCTTAAATCAGATTTGCACAATCAATATAAGGGACTTCTCTTCGTCTCGTGCGGAGGGTATAACACACCCTACTCAAACTATGATTCGCCTGTTGCATATGCAATAGTGAGAAGCGTCATAGTTCTGTATGGTTAGGTTGCAAAGATTGCTAAACTTTCAGCAAGACGTTGAGATTCGGCTAATTAAGCACAACAGAGACGCATTAAAGGTTGCAGATTCCTTGCAATGTCTTTGCGAAATGGCATGGCTCAACGGGCAGGGTAGCTGAGAGGTTGTAATGATCGAATCCTTTTGCGAGGCAGAGCATAGTCAGCCTGTACGCTCAAGTCAGGCGTAAGCCAAAAGCGGCAGGAATAAAAAGAGCAGTGATAAGACCGCTCGGCACAGACTGCTTCGAATTATAGTGGCAGCTATACAGCGTCACAGATCATACAAAATCAAGAGGCTTTTTTGGAGAGGTTTTTTCTTACTTTATTCCAGCGTCGGCTGAGTGGGATGACTCCGTGCCGGGAGTCAATCGAAAAACCGGCGCAAGCCTGCTCGCAAGGTAGCGACTGTAAATCACTCCCCCATCGCTACCCAAATGCATCTCATCAATGTAGTTTTCTCTCCTAAGTCCCTCTACCATACGGGAGTCTACGAAGACCATCCCCGCAGTTTCTATCGTGCTTTGGAGCCGAGGATCAATGGGATAGATTTTTTCTCTCTGCGGCATGGCGACAAAGATTATTCGGACGTCGTGTTTCTGCGCCATTGCCATCAATCGCTCCAGGCGGTGATAGGTGTGTCGAACGCCTTCAGCATTTTCACCTTCGCTCTTCCTAGTTTGTAGAGTCTGATTCAAACGCGGTGCGCTGTCACGGTAGTATGGAATCAAAAGATCGAGCAGTCGCGTCCGCACACGTGTTCGGTTGGCGAAAGAAGAAGATAACTTTGAGAGAAGAAAATCAGCTTGACTGTTGAAGTCCCGCACATCGTTAGCGAAGATTTCCGGAATATCGTCGGCGCTGGTGAAATAACCGGCTAGGCGATCTAATTTGACAGCTTGGTTGTCTTGTAGATGCGTCTCTGCAAAACTAACGATCAGTACATTAGGCAGATGGCCTGCATCGACGAATTTATCCTTGAAGAGATAGTACCAATCGCTGATAGTTGTTTCATCGGGGAACACTCGTTCAACATGAAGTGGACCAACCCCCTGCGCTCTCAGTTCCCTCTCTAAGACGGCAGCATCCACACCGTTTCTAGTCAGAGAATTTCCGAGGAATAAAACTCGAAGCCCCTCGCCGCGAACCAGGTTGCTTGAGATAGCAGGAATCTGCCGGATGTGTTTTACATCTAAGGACAAAGCTCCTTCCTGCGTACGAATAACAAGCTCACAGCCCAGCAGGACAAGGAGCACCAAAGCGATAACGTTAATCTCTGTTTTAAAACTGGAAGTAGATGAATACATTGCTCACCGGAGGAGGAAAGAACCACAACATCAAAGCACAGTAGCTATACGCGAGACCTCGCACCAGCCAATGGATGCGAGTTAGCTTAAGCAAGTCGTGCTTCATCTCCAGCCAGAACTCGTAGGCCATGAGCGGCCCCGCATAGAAGGCGATCATGGCGAGACCTGACAAGGCAAAAGGCGTAACGCGGAAGTCGCTCACCATCTGGTAAAGCATACTCGAAACTTGCGACATCGATTCGGCACGGAACATCAGCCATCCCAAACAAACGAGGTGGAACATCAGAGCTATCCGAACGAGCCGACCGCCGAGCGACAAAGCAGGAGCCGCTTCGGGCGTCCCTTTGAACTCCTTCGGAACCTTCTCTTCACCGCCCTCGAACAGACGGTAGATGCAGATGAGTAGACCATGAAAGAGTCCCCACAGAATAAACGTCCAGTTAGCTCCATGCCAGAGTCCTGAGAGCGTCGTTGTAATTACCAGATTGCGGTACATCGCCCATTCCCCTCGACGATTGCCGCCGAGCGGTATGTAGACGTAATCACGGAACCAGGTTGATAAGCTGATATGCCAGCGACGCCAGAAGTCGCTTGGAGAAATGGCAAAGTAAGGCAGCTTGAAGTTTGTCGTTAAATCGACATTCAGCCACTTTGCGACGCCCTGTGCGATGGATGAGTAGCCGGAGAAGTCCGCATAAATTTGAAAAGCAAAGGCATAGATACCAACCACGACTTCGAGGCCGCTTAAGTTAGCAGGATCAGTCTGGAAGATTGCATTGGCGATTGCCGCCAGGTTATCTCCGACGAACATCTTCTTAAACATTCCATAAGCTACATGATAGAGGCCTTCGCGGAAATCTTCGGGCCGCCGCACGCGCGGATTACGCATCTGCGGTATGAGCTTGCCCGCACGCACCAGCGGCCCCGCCACCAGGTGAGGGAAGAAACTTACAAACAGCGCGAAGTCAAGAAAGCTCTTCGAGTATTTGAAATCTCCCCGGTACACGTCAATCACATAGCTCATCGTCTGGAACGTGTAGAAGGAGATTCCCACCGGCAGAAGAAAGTTTATGACCGGCAGCGGCGCGGGAAGCCCGAAGGACGTCAGCATGTTGCTCAGCTCTTGCGAGAAGAAGCCGTAATACTTAAACATTCCCAACAAGCTGAGTTGTATGCAAATGGAAGCAATGAGGATCGCTTTACGTCGCCGCGGTGATTGACTGGTTCCGATGCCGATGGCGGCAAAGTAGTCAATGACCGTTGAGAACAACATCAAGAACAGGTAACGCCAATCCCAGTATCCATAAAATATATAGCTTGCCGCCAGGAGCATGTAGTTCTGGCCCCGGTGCGGCAATAGGCGGTACAGCACAAAGACTACGGCAAAGAAAACCCAGAAAATATAACTGTTGAATATCATAACTTGAGGTATGAGTTCTCAGGTCACAGCTACCGGCATCATCAGAATGTCTTATAGATTTAACGTTGTAGATTTTCTAGCTTTGGGGAAGAAAGTTTGCAGGTTAACCAACACTAAACGCCGCGCACCTGCGATCTGCCGCGCCACTTTACCACAGAACCGTTAAGGTGATTTAGCATTCCACATAACAGTCAACTTAGTGCGCAACCTCATCA
>JACCTF010000908.1 GCA_013812565.1 Pyrinomonadaceae bacterium
TGGCAAGTTCGACTTTCAGATCGCGCGGGTTACGTTCGCCGTTTTCGGCTGACGCGTGCATCGCGTTTATCTCCGCCGTGCTTGCGTTTGTGCAAAGCTCGTAGTAGCGCCACATCAATTCATCGGAGATGGACATGATTTTGCCGAACATCTCCGATGGAGCTTCGTTGATGCCGATGTAATTGCCCAAACTCTTCGACATCTTCTGCACCCCGTCGGTGCCTTCAAGGAGCGGCGTGATAACGACAACTTGCGCTTCCTGCTCGTACTCGCGTTGCAGTTCGCGCCCCATCAAGAGATTGAACTTCTGATCGGTGCCGCCGAGTTCCACATCAGCTTCGAGAGCCACCGAGTCATAAGCCATCACGAGCGGATACATCACTTCATGGAGCGCGAGCGGGCGATTCTCTGTTAGCCGTTTTGAGAAATCATCGCGCTCCAAAATCTGTTTCACTGTGACGTGTGAAGCGAGGCGGATGAATCCGGCAGCGCCAAGTTGATCCATCCATCGGGAGTTAAAATCGATGATTGTCTTCTGCGGATCGAGCAGCTTGAAGATCTGCGTCTTGTATGTTTCAGCGTTCTGGGCAATTTCTTCGCGTGTGAGTTGCGGGCGCGTCTGGCTTTTCCCCGATGGATCGCCAATGAGACCCGTGAAATCACCAATCAAAAAAATTACCGTATGTCCTAGTTCTTGAAACTGACGTAGCTTGCGTATCACCACCGTGTGACCGAGGTGTATGTCCGGTGCGGTCGGATCAGCACCAAGCTTAACGCGCAAAGGCTTGCCGGTACGCGCAGATTTTTCAAGCTTCGCGCGCAAATCCTCTTCGCGAATGATTTCAACCGCGCCCTTTCGTAAATACGCCAGTTGTTCGTCGATTGTCATAAACTAAAGATCAAAGTTCGATGTTCAAAGTCCAACGTTCAAAGTGCGGATTTAACTTCAAACCTTGAACTTTAAACCTTGAACGTTCTTTTGATGATGCGTCGTTCGTGAATTTCGTAGTCTCCGCGCACAACGCGCGCGACTGCCGCCGGGTAAAGTTGGTGTTCTTCGATGAGGATGCGCGCTGCAAGCGTCGCTTCAGTGTCATCATCATGAACCGGCACGACGCGCTGTTCGATGATCAGGCCGCCATCGACGGTTTCATCAACAAAGTGAACGGTGCACCCGCTCCAGCGAACGCCATACTCAAGCGCCTGGCGTTGCGCGTCGAGTCCGGGAAAAGCGGGCAGCAGGCTCGGATGAATGTTAAGAATCGAACCGCGGTAAGCTTCGATAAAGTGCGACGACAGAAGACTCATGAAACCGGCGAGACATACGATGTCAACGTTTCGTGTACGAAGCGCCTCAATGATCTCTGCTTCATGCGCTTCACGTGTCCGCCCACGGCGTTCAATGACAAGCGTTTCCAATCCACGCTCCGCGGCTCGCGCAAGCCCCGCGGCACAAGCGTGATCACTAATCACAATGGCAATTACCCCGCCGGGGACGCGCCCGTCGCTGATCGCGTCGGCAAGCGCCGACATGTTCGAGCCACGCCCGGAAATTAAGACACCGATGCGGCAAATCTTTTGTGCATTGGTATTCATTGCATATCAAGAAGTAGCCACAGAGGCACGGAGACACAGAGAATACGTATCGGAAGAGATGGTGAAGATCAGGTGTGGTCCACGGTCTTTCCCTATCTGCTTATTAACCTCTGTGCCTCTGTGGCAATCTTTTCGCTTATGCAAGCGTGACTTCGCGCGCTCCCGTAGTGACGCGCCCGATCTCGTAGCAAGGTTCATTATGTTCGCTCAAGTGACGGCGAATCGCTTCCACATCAATCGGCGCGCAGAGGATCGTCATGCCGACACCCATGTTAAAGGTTCGGTACATCTCCGGCTCAGATATGCTCCCAAGGTTTTGCATCAGTGTGAAGATGGGAAGCACGGGCCATGATTCGCGCGTGATCTGAACGGCCGTTCCTTCGGGCAGGATACGCGGAATATTGTCCAGCAATCCGCCGCCCGTGATGTGGGCGAGTCCTTTAATCAGTCCAGTGTCAAGCAAACCCTCAAGCTGCCGAAGGTAACTTTTATGATGTTGCAAAAGCGCCTCGCCGATTGTCCCTCCAAGCTGTTCAAGGTAGGTATTCGTCTCATAGTTCGCGGCTTCAAAGAAGATTTTGCGCGCGAGTGAATAGCCGTTGGTGTGAAGACCGGAAGATGGAAGCCCGAGCACTGTGTCGCCTGCCTTGATGCTCCGGCCGTCAATCACTCGCTCGCGGTCGACGACGCCAAGGATGAAGCCGGCCACATCATATTCGCCTTCACGGTAGAAGCCGGGCATCTCTGCCGTCTCGCCGCCGAGCAGCACACAACCGTTTTCGCGGCATCCCCCCGCAACGCCTTCAACAATCTCAGCAACAATGTCAGGCGCAAGCACGCCGGTTGCGATGTAGTCGAGGAAGAAGAGCGGACGCGCGCCTTGAACGAGAATGTCGTTTGTGCAGTGGTTGACGAGATCGCGGCCCACGGTATCGTGCTTGTTTGTGGCGAATGCAATCTTCAGCTTTGTTCCGACGCCGTCTGCCGAAGCGACAAGCACCGGGGCGCTCATTTCGGGAAACGCTCCGCTGAACATTCCGCCGAAACTTCCGATCTCAGAGAGCGTTCGCTCGTTGAAAGTTCCGCGGGCCAGCTTCTTGATGCGCTCTTTCGCTTGGTTCGCACGATCAATCGAAACGCCTGCATCGCGGTAGGTAAGGGGTTGGTTCATCGGCGCCCTGATTTACAGCTTGAAGTTCTTCTTACCCTTGGTGTCGCCGCGCTTTTCCAAGCGCTTTGCTAAATCGCTGACTCGATTTTCCGCGGCGCGGCGCGAGGCTTCATCAAGCGTGATCTTAATGCGCAAGTGATCGCCGTCGTGTGCTGCGGCGGGAAGAAATGACAAAGGCAAATCCACACTCATCTCTTCGTTGTCACCCATTAACAGCACCGCCCAGTCGCCGTCTTCGGTGCGGTCGATCACAGCATGAAACTCTATGGATGATTCGTCTTTTTCAGGGTCCTTAGCCATCTCGGTTAATTGTATGGACAGGCTTGTCGCTGCCCGCCGGTTCGTTATCGAAAACACGGACAGAGAAGGTTCCTGCCCCCGGCCGAGCCTATTAACGACTGCCACTTTGTGCAGTCCTCTCTTTTGATTTAGGTGGCGGACCGAAGTCACCGTAGGAGATAAACCCTGAGCGCGAGGAGTCATCCCGCTGCGGTTCACGTCCCGCCCACAGATCACCGCTCGCTTGCTTCGCGGTCTTAACTTCGTAGCCTTCGCCGCGCGTGACAATGCTGATCTCGCCCTGCAAGTCTGTGCGGAAAACGCGAACCCCAGCGGCGCGCAAACGGTCAAGCACCTCTTGGCTCGGATGCCCATAGCGGTTGCGTTCGCCATTGGAGATCACGGCCACCTCGGGTTTCACGTTTTGGATAAAGCGCTCGCCCGTTGCGTACTTCGAGCCGTGATGGCCCACTTTGAGAACTTTCCCCTGAACGCGAGCGCCCTGGTTGATCAAGCGGTCTTCCGTTTGCGCTTCGGCATCGCCCGTTAACATCATCGAGAAATCGCCGTAGTCGAGGCGGGCCACGACCGAGTTGGCGTTCGGCTCGTTACCGCCGGAGCGCAGTTGATCTTTGGTAAAAAACGGCTGGATGGGGGCAAGCACCGTGACCACTGCGCCGCCGCCAAGATCAAAGGTTTGGCCGGGTTCAGCACGCACGAACTCAGCACCACCTTGCTCCACAGCCTCAAGAAAATCCGCGTAGGACTTTGTCGTCGGAAGCGTCGCATTCCGGTCGCGCCTTCTCATCGAAGTGTTCGCTGCTCTGTTCGCCGCATTGGTTGCTCCATCTGCTGAGGCGCGTTGCGGCGGCGCGACACCGCTATCGAGAACTCTGCGTACAGTGGTTGCGCGGATCACTTCGTCCGCCGCGCCGATGTGATCCGCATGAGCGTGCGTCGCGATGAAAAGATCAATCTGATTAACACCATGTTGCTTCATCGCACCGAGCACAATCTTGCCGTCGCCCGGTTCGCCCGCATCAACCAGCACGGTTTTACCTTCCGGTGAAATAACAAGAATCGAATCGCCCTGCCCCACGTCGAGGACGTGAACCTGCAACTCCCCGCCCGAGGGCGGCGGAAGCCGTCGCTCCTCGCGCGAGCGAAAGTACATGTAGAGGAGCACCGCCACGCCGAGCACCACAAGGAGCGCGATTACTCCACATCCGCCTTTGCGCTTACTCTGCGCCAAAGAAAATCTCCTTAAAGCAGTGACAAGTGACGAGTGACAAGTGATGAGTAAGAACGGTTTTTATCTTGTCACTCGTCACTTGTCACTCGCTTGGCACTGGTTCATGTTCGCGTGCCCACTGTGTTTCGGCATCGCGTGTGATGCGCGTCGGGTATTGTCCGGTCCAGCAGGCGACGCATGAAGAATCGCGTGGGATGCCGCAGGCTTCCAGCATGCCTTCGAGCGAGAGATAGCCGAGTGAATCGGCTTCGATGAAGCTGCGAATCTCTTCGACGGACATCTGCGCGGCGATTAAATCAGATTTGTTTGGCGTGTCGACGCCGTAGAAACACGGGCTTGCGGTCGGCGGGCAACTGATACGCATGTGAACCTCTGCGGCTCCCGCTTCGCGAACCATGCGGACAATCTTTTTTGAGGTGGTGCCGCGTACAATCGAATCATCAATCAAGACGACCCGGCGACCTGCAAGAAGATCGCGTACGGGAT
>JACCTF010001069.1 GCA_013812565.1 Pyrinomonadaceae bacterium
GATCAGTGAGCGGCAACAGAAGCGTGCCGCCGATGAGGTCGCGGTAGCGTTCATCAGTTGGATTGACAGCGACTGCCGTGTCGCCGAGCATTGTCTCGGGCCGCGTCGTGGCAACCGTAATATGCTCGTTGCCAGTGCGCCCATTAGCCCTCAACGGATACTGCAGGTAGTAGAGCTTTCCGTGTTGCGACTCTTTATCAACTTCGAGGTCGGAGAGCGCCGTCTGCTCGTTCGGACACCAGTTGACGATGTAGTCGCCGCGATAGATTAATCCTTCTTCGTACAATCGCACGAAGACTTCGCGCACCGCACGCGATAGTCCCTCATCCATCGTGAAGCGTTGGCGGGACCAGTCAACCGATGCGCCCTCGCGTCGCATCTGCTGAATGATCTGCGAGCCGTACTGCTCCTTCCACTGCCACACACGTTCGACAAACCGTTCGCGGCCAAGATCGTGACGCGAGAGTTTCTCTTTCCGCAACTCGCGTTCGACGACAACCTGCGTCGAGATTCCCGCGTGATCTTCACCGGGAAGCCAGAGCGTGCGATAGCCGAGCATTCGCTTGTGCCGGGTCATCACGTCCATCAAGGTATGCTGAAGGGCATGGCCCATGTGAAGCGAGCCGGTCACGTTTGGCGGCGGGATCACAATCGAGAAGACGGGAGCGGATGGATCGCGGTTTATCTCCGGCGCAAAGCAGCCCTCCTTTTCCCAGCGCGCGTAGTGTTGTTCTTCAGCTTGTTTCGGGTCGTAGGTTTTTGGGATTTCCATCACGGCTCAAGTATAACAACAGACGGTTAGACGTTCACGCGCCCGCCGATTGCATTCTGGAATCAATGAGTTCTTACAGCGAGTTCCATAAGAGAGAGCAGGCAGAAGCCCAACTATCAGGGAGCGTCCATCGAGCATGAGCACGCCCGCACCAGACGCTTCGGGCTTACGCCATCTGTTCATATGGATTATCCCTTGTAGGCTTGGCGTCTTGGCAGTTGGGAAGTAATGACATTTGGGCGACAAGCTGAAAACGGATCGAGCCATGCGGCTTCGCTTCTACTGCCGCCGTCTCAATCCGTTGTTAATTGTCGCTTTTTTCGATTCAGCGAAGTCTTACTGGGATTTCGATCTCTCTTCTTCGAGGCGGCGTTTGATCAAAAGTTCAGCGAGTTGCGGAACTACTTCCCATGCAATCTCGCGTATAACTTTTTCTGAAAGGTGTTCAACGGCTCGGCGTGCGATTCTGTCAATCACTTCAGGCGGTAGCTGGTCCAAATCAACTTGTTGCGCCATAGCATCCTGGGTAGCATTTTGGACGGCGTCCCGCGTGGCTTCGCGTGCCGGAGAGGTATGATCGCTCTCAGCCGTAGCCCCAGTCGGGCCTTCTGTTGTTGCCGCTGGTGATGCAATCGTTGAGGCAGAGGCGGCAAATGTTAAAGGATCTTCCCCGTAGGCAGCGGCTGTAGTGGCGCGGCTAGATGTCGCAGTGGGTGGTGGTTGGGGCGCAGGCGTTTCGTCGGCGAGATCGAGGATAAAGTCGTCGGCTTCAACAGCAAGCGGGGGAGGTTCATTATCGCCGAGATCAAGCAGCGCGTCATCAGCCGATGCGGCGCTCGCCATGCGCGTAGCGTAAGCAGGTTGAACTGAACGGTCGTCGCTTTCCGAAGCGAAAAGGCGAGGTTCCAGCGGGTTGAGGTTTTGTAGATCTTCCCCTTCGCGTGACAGGTTGGTGGGCTGTCCACCCATCGCTTCGGCAGCAGCCACAAGCGGAGTCGTTGCACGCGATCCGCTCGCACTGCCAAACTTTTTGGCGGGCGTGGCCTCAATCATCTGATCATCCATAGCTTCATCAGCAAACAGTTCTTTAACGGAAGGTTCAGAGTCAGGCGTAATCAAGCGCGCGGTGCTCGTCACCTCTCCGGTTGAATTCAGCAGCGATGTGAATGTATCCGCAAGGCGCGGCTCCTCGATTTCTTCAACGCTCATATTTTCTGAAACACGCGGGGCACGCTCTCCGAGCCTTGGTTGGTCTTCAGCCGTTTCATCTTCACTGGTTCGGTTGGTTAGTAGAGAGCCAACCTTGTTCACCAATCCGCGAATTGATTGAAATGGTTTGGTCAAGAATCCATCCGCGCCAACTCTGCGCGCCTCCGCTTCGTTAAAAGGTTCGAATGCGCCGACGAGAAGCATAACAGGGATATGGCCGAATCGCTCGTCGCGTTTGATACGTTCACAGACTTCATAGCCCGTGAGGCCGGGCATGAAAACATCCGCGAGCACGATGTCGGGCGCATCCGCCTCTAATCTTTCGATCACTAGATCGCCTGTGCCCACAGTTGTGACCTTCATGCCTTCATCTGTAAAGGTCAAATCAATCACTTTCTGGATGGTGATTGAATCATCGGCAAGCAGCAGTTTGCGTCCCGTTAACAAGAGCCATTCTCCTCCGTGAGGACGAACGTTGTTCGCCAGAGAGCCTGCAAAATGTACGGCGCGGGCGGACAGCGCTGGGGCGTGTGAGACTTTAACGCGCAACTCATTGGGGCGCGAGTTGCGCTCGCAACCTAACACCCACGCTGCAAACCCGTCAAGCAGATTACGTATGGCAGATTCGGGGAAGCTTTAACCAAAAGCACAAACGTTGCGATCAGCGATTTTGATCGTTGATCGCAACATCATCCGTGGTTCTCGCGATGCGGTCGGGTCCCGCTGAGCGCAGGGAAAAGCGGTCCGTGGTGCCTTCGTATCCGTATGGGGTATGCCACGGGTCGAGGCGCACGACGCGCGTCATGTAACGCGGGCTAAGCTGATCGATAAGCACGGCGTGATCTTCCGTGACCACATAGAATCCTCGTTCGCGCCGAAACGCTTCGAGCGCTCCCCTCATCATCTCTAGTTCGGCGCGGGCGCGTTCTCGCTTCTCAACATTGATCGCGTTCACCAATAGATCAATATCTTCCCAACGGTTGTCGCCCGTGCGAATCTCTGCAACATTCCACTTGCCATCTTCGCCCCGGCTGAAACGAAACGCCGTCTCAACTTCGGCGACAACCACCGCCGATGCTCCTAGAACTGAAATGTCTTTCACTCGCACGGCATCGGTCTTTAGTTCAATCCCCGCGACGCGCGCAATCAAGCGGCGGGCATCTTTTGTACTCAACTTGCCGGCCTTCTCTGCGCCGACGATTACCGCCGCCGTACAGCACAGCAGTACGCCGCTCAAAACAAGCCACTTCCAATATTTTTCTTTATTCATACATCTTTTTAGCTACGAGCACGCGGGATTTGCCGAGTCATGCTGCAAGCGGTCTTACGTGCTTGTCCTGCCGACCGGAGATGTACTTTGAAAGCGGCATCCTTTGTAGTTGGAGCGTGAGCGTTAGTTTCAGAAGGGGACAGCACAGACTTCAGTCTGTGTCTGATGACTCAAGCATAGACTGAAGTCTGTGCTACTTCGCTTGCCAAATGTCCTAGTACTATCTGTTTCGATTTAGCTTCAACGACCGTTTAGACTTTTGCAACTTCGTAGCTTTCATCGCCGTGGGCAAGTTGTGCTGCTAGCGCAATGGCTGCCACCATGCTCGAATGCTCGGCGACGCCGCGTCCGGCGATGTCAAAGGCTGTTCCGTGATCCACCGAAGTGCGAATAAAGGGCAGGCCCAGGGTGACGTTGACGGCTTCGCCAAACGACAAGCATTTAACCGGAATCATCGCTTGGTCATGGTAGCACGCGACAACCGCATCAAACTCACCGCGCGCCGCACGCAGGAAAACTGTATCAGCCGAGATTGGACCGCGAACATCGATCCCTTCGCTTGCGCGACACGCTTCTATGGCAGGCGCAATCTCGGCCGCTTCTTCAACGCCGAACAGTCCGCCTTCCGCGCCATGCGGATTCAACGCCGCCATCGCAATGCGCGGTTCGGCAATGCCCCAGTTTTTTAGTTCGCGATCAGCCAGCTTGATGACACGCACGATTCGATCACGCTCCACAAGGCGGATCGCTTCGGCGAGCGGCACATGCGTCGATAGAAGGATGATACGCAGGTTCGCGGCGACAAAGGCCATCGCGAATTCCGACGTGTTTGTCAGATGAGCGAGAAACTCTGTGTGGCCGGGGAAGCTGTAGCCGCCGAGAAAGAGGGCGCGCTTGTTGATCGGGGCCGTCGCTATCGCGTCGATGTTGCCGGCAGCACACAACTCAACGGCCGCTTCAATATACTCGGCCGCGGCACGCCCGGCAGCACTCGATTCAACGCCCGGCTCAATGTGTCCGTTGATGTTGTTTAAATGGAAGATAATCGGCCCCTCAAATGACTCCGGCCATGACTCATCACGGCGCACCACCTCATAGCCACACTGTAGATCAAGCGTTCTGGCGGTGTGCGCGAGAAGTTGCGCGTCGCCGATGATGACGGGAACGCAGAGGCGCTGTACATCTGCTTCCGCGACCGCCTTGAGAACGACCTCCGGGCCGATGCCTGCCGGGTCTCCCATCGTGATGCCGATGCGTGGGAACCGCCCTCGGGATAAACTGGCGTTGGAATGTGACAAATCTGGAGCGGGGGGAGGTGTAGTCATGGCTTTATTAACACAAGCTCAGGAGGGATTGTTGGGATATGCATCCCTACTTCAACCGGGCGGCGCAGTTATGGAGATGCTCTGTTTCACCTCGCGGTCTTCGGCCTTATACATGTATTTGATATTGTGCTTTAGCAGCAGAATATTGGGCGCCGACCGCCGGTTAATTTTGAGGGCGCTTCGATCATACCATTCGATAGTTCCCTCGATCTCCTCGCCATCCTGCAACACGATTACCATTGGCGTATGTGAATCCATCTGTTTCTTGTAGTAAAAAATCTCTGCGTTGGTTTCTGTTATAGGAACGCGTTTACGTCCCCCCTGTACGGCTGAAGCAGTCGATGCTCCCGATTGTTGTGTGCCGCGCCCCTGCGGCGATGGCGAGTTGCTACGACTTCCAAACGAGTCGCCACTGCCGGTGCGCTCTTTCTGCGCAGGCAGCGGTGGACCTTCGCGCCCCTTGATCTCTGCCAACGTTGGTCGTATGAGTTTGCGATTCACTGTTGATAACCTACCTTCACTTTTTAGCGGAAGAATTGTTAAGAGCAGTTACGGTTCTACGTTCATCTACTGGTGAGTGGCAGATGGGCGAAAGTGCACGGGGCAACCGCTTCAGGCTACTCTCGCTGGCTACGGCCAGCTTCAGGGCGAGCAACCTAACTTATCCGCGATCAATTACAACCATGCCAGGAATGCGCGACATGCTACATGACCGATAGGTGTTTGGCAAGCTTGAAGGCCGAAATGAAAAAGCGGAAGGTTGCAGGTGAAAATCGCCCCGCTGCCTTCCGCTCTCTACCACAAACAAGCTTGTTCTCAATCAGCTTTTTTGCGAATAAAAGTCGGAACGTCCAAGTCATCTGCGCGTGATTGTGCGGCGCTTGAGCGCGGCGGCGGAAGATCATCGCGTTCGCGTTGTGAGGATGTTGGCGGCGCATAGCGCGGCGCTGATGAACTGGACGAAGCCGCCGCGGTTGTCGCACCGCTCGCATGAAGCGGGCCGAGACTTGCTATCTCTTTATCGAAGCCGGTCGCGATTACAGTGATCTTCATCTCGTCGCGTATCGACTCGTCTATCACCGCGCCGAAGATAATGTTGGCATCATCATCAGCCGCTTCGCGAATAATGGACGATGCCTCATTGACTTCAAAGAGCGTTAAGTCCGGCCCGCCCGTGATGTTAATCAATACGCCTTTAGCACCCTCGATGGTCGCCTCCTCCAGAAGCGGCGAAGAGATAGCTTGCTGCGTCGCTTCCAGGGCGCGGTTCTCCCCGCTGGCACGACCAGCTCCCATTAACGCTAATCCCATTCCAGCCATGATCGTTTTGACATCAGCGAAATCAAGGTTGATCAGGCCGGGCACAATGATCAAATCGCTGATGCCCTGCACCGCTTGGCGCAGCACATCATCCGCCATTTTGAACGCATCGGTGAGCGAGACGTTGCGGTCTACCGTATGCAGCAAACGCTCGTTCGGGATCGTGATCACCGTATCGACGCACTCACGCAGTTCTCTGAGGCCGTGTTCGGCCTGCAACATGCGGCGGCGTCCTTCAAAGAGAAACGGCTTGGTGACAACTGCGACCGTCAAGGCGTTCAACTCGGTCGCAAGGCTGGCGATGATCGGCGCTGCGCCGGTGCCCGTCCCACCGCCGAGGCCCGTGGTGACAAAGACCATGTCGGCGCCTTCCAGTGCTTCGATGATCTTCTCCGTGTCTTCCAAAGCGGCATCGCGCCCCACCACCGGATTAGCCCCAGCACCGAGGCCCTTGGTGAGCCTGCCGCCGAGCTGAATCTTAATCGGCGCACGCGAGCGCTTCAACGCTTGAAGGTCTGTGTTGGCGACAAGAAACTCGATGCCCTCAATGCCAGATTCAATCATGCGATTGACGGCGTTGCCGCCGCCCCCGCCAACCCCAATTACTTTGATTCGTGCGCCGGTGATCGGTGGGTCATCATCAATGAAGATATTAATCCCGCTCCCCGGTGAACGGCCTTCCGGTGTCATAATAGCTATCCTTTCTGTCTTGATAATTACGCCGCTGACAGTAAGCGCATTATACGTTTATGTTGGGCCGCGTGCGTTAGCAATCCCTATATATAGCGGACTACATCTTGTGCCGACTGGCGCGGCAGCATACAACAAGTTGTCAAAAAATACTACTAAAACGGTTACGAACTTTCGAGACAAGTCCTGTTAGACCGCCTGTTGAACTGCGTCGAGAAGCGCTCGCGGCGCGTGCCTCGGCATTCTGAGCGCGCGCCCCGAGCAAACAGAGTCCAGCAGCAGCCGCCCATGCGGGGCTTTGAATGTCTTCAATCAGGCCGCCGAAGCGGTCTCGCTCTGGACAACCGACTCTCACCGGGGCGTCGAAAACCTGCTCGGCGATCTCAGGCATTCCGCCGAGCAGCGCGCCGCCGCCGGTTAAAACTACGCCGCTCGACAACTGCCGCTCCCAACCCGCGTCACGAATCTCATCGGCCACCTGCATTAAAACCTCTTCGGCGCGCGGCTGGAGAATATCGCACAAAATCTGGCGGGAGAGTTGTCGCGGGGCTCGCCCCCCTACCGAAGGCACTTCGACCAGTTCACTGCGCTCAATTTCACTGAGGCCCATACTTGAAGCGCAGCCAGCGCTGCGCTTGATCCGCTCCGCTTCAGGGATCGGCGTGCGCAAGCCGAAGGCGATGTCATTCGTGAAATGTGAGCCGCCGAGAGCGAACACAGCGGTGTGCTGCACCGCGCCGCGCCCATAGATGACTAGCCCGGTCGTCTCGGCTCCGACATCAACGAGCGCGACACCGAACTCCCGCTCTTCCTCGAAGAGCGTGGCTTCAGCCGCGGCCAGTTGATCAAGCACCATGTCGGCGACCATCAGGCCAGCGCGATTCACCGCGTTGATGGCGTTCTGTCTCGCGGTCACCGGACTTGTTACGATATGAACTTTAACGGCGAGCCGCGCGCCGATCATCCCGACGGGATCATTGATGCCGTCTTGATCATCGACGATGAACTCCTGCGGCAGACGATCGACGATCTCGCGTCCGGCGGGAAGTTGAATCGCACAGGCCGAATCCACCGCACGTCGCACATCATCCGCCGTGATTTCGCGGTCGCGCCCCGACACGGCAACGATGGCTTGACCGTTGAAACCCATAATGTGCGAGCCTGCCAGGTTAATTGAAACATCTTCCGCCCCGAGACCGCTCATTCTTTCGGCATCTTCCACCGCATGACGGATCGCATCGACGGCCGCCTCCGGGTTGACGATCACGCCTTTGCGCAGGCCGCGCGCTTCCGCTTCGCCGATGCCGACGATGTCGAGCCCGCCCGCATGATTCGGCTCGCCGATGATACACGTCACCCTATTTGTGCCGATGTCGAGACCAACGGTGTGCGATGCGCGCTTTGATCCCATCCCCTCTTACCTCCACCCTCTTACCTTCAAACCTAACGATTGTTTCCATCTACACGACGCGGCCGAGTTTTCAGCGCAAGCGACTTCACGGCCGTATCTTCCACTGGCGCGATCTTCCCTCGCCCATCTTTGGCATGCTCCCCTTTCCCCGCCTGCTTCGCGATCTTTGTACGTTTCTCGCTCTTCACACGCCCGGCAGGCTTTGCGCCGCGCGTTTCCTCTCTGGACCTGGCCTTCGGACTGCTCGATGCTTCTGCGCCCGTTCGTGCAAGCGTGTTCCTCTCCTCAGGCTTACTAATCTCTGTGGTTGCTGTTCCCGCACCGCCGTGAAGGTGTGCGTCCGAACTGAACCCGACGATCACGCGCTGATCCAGCGTTGCGTCAAGGCGTGTGATGAAAGGACCGCGCGTTGTTCGTCGCTGTTCATCCAACACCTCAAGGGCTCGTTTGAGCCGTTCGCCAAATTCTTCTTTGCCAAGTCGTACTTCGATTTGCGCGTCCGGCCCCGCCAGTTGCGCACGCACGTCTCGCAGATCACCGAAATTGACTTCACTAACGCGCTCAGCAACACCCATCTCCTTCCACGCGCGCTCTACCTCCCGGTACTTCCCTGTGCGCTCGCGGTTCTCCGCGCGGGCGAGGTCTGTGTGTGATTCATCCCAGCCGCGAATAAAGAAAGCAGGCAACGCGGCGGTCGGAGCAATCGCACCCAACACGACCGCATCTTCATCCACCCACACAAGGCGTCCGGCGGAAGTGCGTACAATGGCGAGCGGTGTGCGCTCTGTGAGGCGAACGCGCAGGGCCGCCGGCAACACGCGTGAGACAACCACACTGCGCACCCACGGATGCCGCTCAAGTTCGTGGCTGATTGCATCAAGGTCCGCTTTCCACACGCCGGTCGATGCCACACGGCGGCGCACAACCGTTTCGGCTTCCTCCGCCGACATGTGTTCTGCGCCCACGACATCAACGCGCTGCACCTGAAAGAACGCGGCCACCGTCGCCGCACGGTAAGCTGTCAACAACACCACACCGATACACAGCGCGAGCAGAACTTTTGCGGCCATAGGCATCCACCCACGCATTCTGCGCCAGGCCTCGCTACGCTTGTTACCGCCCGCACTGCCACCGCGCTCGCGCTGCGCCGGATGCTGCACGATGCCATTCCCACGGCCTCTAACCGTCGGCGCGCTTCGCTGTACGCGTGATATGACGACCTGCTCCCTCAACGTTTCCCCCTCTGAAAGGATGAAGGCGGAAGGATGAATAAGAAGCAGAGGGCTTTTTTGTCTTTACTCATCCTTCATCCTTCCGCCTTTATCCTTTCGTGACTCCTTGCCCACGCAACAAATCAAGCAATTGCTCGCCGACGCGGTAGACATTGCCGGCGCCGAGCGTAATCACCATGTCACCGGAACGAACTTCAC
>JACCTF010001071.1 GCA_013812565.1 Pyrinomonadaceae bacterium
CATCAGTCGTCACCGCCACGCCCGGCACCACCATCAGCAAAGTCATCAAGTTGCGTCCGTTGAGCGACAACTCACGCACCTGCGAGCCGTCAATCAACTGCCCGACCGAGCCGGAATCTTGCTGGACCTGCTCGCCCTGGGCGACCACCGTTACGGTTTCGCTGAGTTCTCCAACTTGCAAACTGGGGTTAATACTCAAGCGGTTGCCCGCCGTCAGTTGGATGTTGTCTTCCGTGTACACTTTGAATCCCTGTTGTTCAACGCGCACCCGATAGCCGCCCGGAGGGAGATTGGTGATGAGATAAAAACCATCGTCATCAGTTACCGCCGTGCGTTCGATTGTCGTCTGGTCGCTGACTATGCCGACCGTAACGCTGGGGAGCGGCGCGCCGGAAGCATCTGTGACGATGCCTGATATCTGGCCGCTGCTGACCTGCGCTGATGCAGCCCCGCCGCACAGCACCGTCATGAGTAAGACCATGGCGAACATCAGGACCGCAGAGATAATGTGACTGAAACTTTCGTTTTTCCGGTTTGTCTGTATAGGAAAAAACATGGTCTGATACCTCCACAAGTAGCTGCCTAAGGATCGCAAAACGTGGTGATGTATGTAGGGCGTGCGATATCAAGGCTGTTCAAGCGATATGGCTTTGCCACTCCAAATGGCCGCTGCCAGCTTTGACTTTAGACAAACACCAACATCGCCTGCTGTAGAGCAGGGCGAGTATACCCGCCAGATGCAGAATTGTTAAGAGTGAACAGAAAATGGGAAGCGGCTCGACTCGAATGGGTAGCGGGTCAATGATATGCACCGAATTGGGGAACTGGCGCTGGCGCGGTTGCCGCTGATTGGAGGAGCGAACGAACCGAATCAACATATTACTGAATGAGAAGTTCAGTCAGTACCCTTCCATCAATGTCTGTCATCTTTATCCCGAGCAGAGCGGCGATTGTCGGGGCGACATCGAGGTTACGGATTGTGCCTAACCGCTTACCCTTTCGTATCCCGCGCCCCCAGGCGACAAAGATCGCGTTCATCTCCGGCTCAGTATTTAGATAACCATGACTGCCTGCGCTCCCCGTTGCATTTACATCCCTGACGATCTCACCCTGCAGGCCGCCCGAGAAGTTGTAACCATCCCTCGCCACAAGCACCAGGTCTGCCATCCGCGGATTATCCTTTGGATCAGGGTAGCCGAATTGTGCGAACTCCGCTGGCGTGAGGACACGGCTTACCCCCTCTACGCCGGCGAATAAGTCCTTCAACTTGTTCGTCAACTCCGCCTTCTTCGACTCATTGGTCACGTACACCATCGCCGTCCCGCCTTCCGGCACCACATAAGCGTCACAGGTGATCTTACCGTTCTCCTCCCGCAGCAGCCCCTTCTGACGCAGTAAGGCATTGGATACAATCGTACGTTTCGCCGTTTTGAAGCCGTGATCTGAGACTACTAAGATCGTGCTCTGTTCCAGCAGCGCGCTCTCGGCCAGCGCATCCAGGATGGCTTGTACCTTAGAATCTGCGTAGGCAAGCGCAGTGTTGGCCGCCAGGCTTCTTGCGCCATAGCGGTGCTGCACGGTGTCAGTGTTCAGAAGGTGGAATAGCATCAGATTGGGTCGATGCTTCCGCAGGATGTAAAGACAGGCTTTGATCCAAATGTCATCGCGCCAGGTGATGGGGGCCTTTTCAAAACCGGTAAGATCTTCTCTGGTGATCAGACCCTCGGAGACCATTTCTCGCTCGACGCCACCGTCCGGCTTCGGCCGCTCTGCAAACGACCAGGTGATTGTCTTCGCGTTTTGAATCGCCACCCAATCTACCTCCGCCGTCGTGAGTCCCGCCTTGTGCGCCAGGTCATATACAGTCGGCACGCTCACCAGTTCCGTTTTGTCCACCCAAGGCTCCACACGAACGGGCATCCCCTCTGACCGGACGGCGAGCCCGTTGTAGAGCACGCTATGTTTCGCAGAGTTGACGCCGGTCACCATGGCAGTGTGATTAGGCCAGGTGACCGTGGGGTTAACGGTCACCATTGCTTCAGCCCTCGCCCCCTCCTTTGCCAGCCTGCGCAGTGTAGGTAAGGGGAGCTTGGGGTCATCGAGAGCATAAGCCGGAAACCCGTCGAGACTGATCACGACAACGATACGGTCTTTGGTCGCTACTGAATTTACCTGTGCCGCCAGATGCTCAACGTAAAGGCTTAAAAAGAGAGGGATGAAACAGAGGAATAAAACAACCCTGCGTGCCGCGGGAAGAACCTGCTTTGTATAAATGTGGGACAGTCTTGCAGAGATGTTGAACAAAAAAGGCAGGACATAAGCGATCGACAAGCCTGCGGCATTTCTATGCGGTGCGCTCCATTGTGATTTTGTACTCATCTACTCCTCATTAATTCCGATGGTGAAAGCATTACATCCTATAGGCGATGATCGTCCGTGTAGATTAGAACAATATTGGGTCGTGTCTGTGCCCAAGCCGGGGCTAAAGCAAAGATCGTGGTCATCAATATGGGAACGAGTAAATGGTTCATCATCGTTGTGTCCTCGCTCGTGGAAAACATGAAGATTGCAGGCCGTAAGTTTCTGGCACTTTACAATGTTTGCTGATTTTGGGCTTCCACCACCTAGCGAGTTTCCGGCGCGACGCATGAATCACAGCTTATCAGAATAATCGGCAAGCAGAAATCGAGGACCATCTTCATGCCCGACATGCCCCAGTCACTACATACTCGGGTAGTGGCTAGGGCAAACGCATCTAAATTTGTAAGCCGTTAAGGCTCTTGCACTTCAAAGTTTCAAATGATGTTTGTGGATTCGTTTAACTCTTACGGCATCAGCGAGATGAATTTTTTGATGCGTTCGCCCTGGTA
>JACCTF010001072.1 GCA_013812565.1 Pyrinomonadaceae bacterium
GGATAGGGCTTACCTTCAGAGCAGGTACCCCGACCATCACTGTGATCTTTATGTAAGGCGCTAAAAGCGGCGAGCTCCTGAGCAAATTATGCCGGATGGCTATTCGACAAGCGGTGAACTGAGTTGAAAACGGCCCTTCGGTAACCCTAGCAATACTTTAGCTTCGACGTGAAGCCGGGCGACGCAAATGCTCCCGCACGCATTCCATCGAATCATTTACGCCAAACTTGATTAAGAAGCAAGTGAAAAAAAACAGACGCCCACTCCATCAGGAGTACATAGAGCGTCTGGTTCTTCAATGACTACTCTAAATTCAAGTGGCAACGACTTGGGGAAGATTTCTCTGCTTTAGTAGTCCCCGCAGTTTCATGCGCGCTTTGTGAAGCTGTGACTTTGATGTTCCCACCGCACAGCCGAGCATCCGTGCAATTTCTTCGTGTTCATACCCTTCGACATCGTGCAGCACAAACACCGCGCGGTAGCCGGGCGGCAACTGCGCGATGGCATGGTCGAGCGCAATGCGATCAACGACCGGCATATGGTTCGGGTTCTCCGTACCGAGCACCGCTTGATCCGGCATGTCGCCTTCTTCCGTCGTTCTTTCGTCGCGCACGCTACGCTTGCGAAAATGCATCAACACTTGATTGACCGTCAGTCGATGCAGCCAGGTAGTGAACGCCGAGTCGCCACGAAAGCTGCCAATCTTGCGAAACAACTGGATGAACACTTCCTGCGCAAGGTCTTCAGCTTCGGAAACATTCTGCGTCATGCGCAGACATAAACTATAAACACGACGGTTGTGGCGTTGATACAATTCCTCGAAGGCAGGCATGTCACCGGCGGCGGCGCGCTGCGCTAAGGCATGATCCGAAGCTTCCGGTGTATCAGCCTTAGCGTTATCAACTTGTTTAACACCTAACCAACCTGGGTAAAGTTCTGCGGTTGTCATAATCATGGTAATCAACAATAGTGAGTTAAATTTGGTGAACGTTATCGTTAAAGTTAATATTGATGTTCAAAGCAACTGACATTATACTTAAGTCATCTGAAATATTCAAGAGGCTTAAATGGTGATTCTTAGATGATTCTTTTGACGCCGGAATATATAAAGGAAATCTTGAAGAATTTTGCCGAGCTTATGTCGAGGTTGATGATCGACCAGCATCAGCAGCAAATAGCCGAGCTGGATTTGACCTTACCCCAGACGCAGGTGTTAAAGGTGCTCCAGTGCGGGCCGTGCCCAACCGGCCACTTGGCGGCGGAACTACGGATTTCAGCACCTGCTATTACGCAATTGACAGACCGTCTACTCCGCAAAGGTTTGATCAAGCGGCATGTCGCAGCCGACGATCGCCGTTGTGTAATGGTAACCCTCTCAGCGAAAGGTGAACGACTCATAAATCAATTTTGCCAACGTCGATGCGACATCCTGAACGGGGCGCTCGCGCATCTCACCGCTGCCGAAAAGGCTCGTGTTGCCGAAGCGCTTGGTAAACTGGTTGAGGCGCTTGAGCGATATGAAATAAAGTCGGCGAGCGAGCGGGTGGAGAAGCGTTTTCGTAGCGGGGAACTTCGGGCATAAAAGCATTTATATTAAAGCATGAGGTACCCTCCTGATGATGTTATGCGGTGTCTCACACGAGGGCAGGTAAACGTTGAACATGGACCAAAAAAATCAAAGCGAGGTGGGTTTGGTTGAACTGGACGGCGACAAGTATGTGCCTTTCGATGCTCTGACTCAGGATCAAGATGAAGAAGCGATCACGGCCAACGACATTGAGAATGTGTTGCAAAAGCTCGCCGGTACGGACGCCTCTGAGGCAGACTCCGACGAAGTCCTGATTGAGCAGGCAGCCGTCTCCACGCTTGATGAAGCTGAGGAAGCTCTCGAAGAAGAGTCGGAACTGGATCTGTCAGCCGGGGCACTCGAAAAGGGAAGCGACCCGGTGCGCATGTACATGCGCGAGATGGGCGTTGTGCCGCTCTTGACACGCGAGAGCGAAGTCGTCATCGCCAAGCGCATTGAACGAGGGCAGACCAAAACGCAGAAGGCCATTGCTCGTTCACCCATTGCGATAAGCGAGCTGTTGAAAATTGGGGAAGAGCTTGAGATTGGCGCTCTCAACATTCGTGATGTTGTCACTTTTTCTGATCAGTCCGAAGTCGAAGAGTATGAAGATAAAGTGGATGAGTATCTGCGGTGGACGCTCGAAGGTATTCAAAACATCCGCAAGCATTTCAAAAGCGGGTTGAAAGAGTGGGAGAAATTGCGCGCCGAACAGAAATTGATGCGCGGCAAAAAGTCGAAGAAGCTTTTGCGCTTGAAGCGTAGCGTTGCGCGCGCGCGGCTTGAAATCGCCCAAGAAATCAAGCAACTTAAGTTGAAAGAGAGCGCTCGACAGCGTTTGATCAACGCGATCAACAAAGTTTGCAAAGAGATTGACGTCGCCGAGCGCGATGTTAATAACTACACGAATAAACTCACTAAAAAACATCGCAAGCCGGAAGACGAGCGCGAGTACAAACGGCACATCACCGCGGCCAAGCGGCGTTTGCAGCAGGTGGAAGTCGACCACAACATCTCTCCGGTGGACATCAAACGCTCGCGTCAAGCGATTCTTACAGGCGAACGTGAAACTGCACAGGCCAAGCATGAGTTGACCGAAGCGAACCTGCGCCTCGTCGTGTCAATCGCCAAGAAGTACACGAACCGCGGGTTGCAGTTTCTCGACTTGATCCAGGAAGGCAACATCGGGTTGATGAAGGCAGTGGACAAGTTCGAGTGGCGGCGAG
>JACCTF010001073.1 GCA_013812565.1 Pyrinomonadaceae bacterium
CTCGCCGCCACTCGAACTTGTCCACTGCCTTCATCAACCCGATGTTGCCTTCCTGGATCAAGTCGAGAAACTGCAACCCGCGGTTCGTGTACTTCTTGGCGATTGACACGACGAGGCGCAGGTTCGCCACGATCAACTCGCGCTTGGCTTTCGCCGTCTGCTCCTCGCCGACCACAAGCACCTGCCATGAGCGTTTGATCTCGACGGGCGAGAGGTTGTGGTCTGCTTCGATCTGCTGTAGGCGGCGTTTGGCCGCGGTGATGTGCCGTTTGTACTCACGCTCGTCTTCCGGCTTGATACGTTTCTTAGCGAGCTTTTCCGTATACGAATCTACTGTGCGTTCGGCGGTACGAATCTCTCTGTGAACCCGGCGGATCGCATCGATCAAGCGCTGCCGCGCGCGCTCCGTCATGTTGAGCTGCCCAATCTCATGCGCAATCTCTAAGCGCACGCGCGCAACTTTACGACGCAGACGCAAAAGCTTCTTCGACTTTGTGCCGCGTGTGAGCTTCTGCTCCATGCGCAGCTTCTCCCACTCTTTCAGGCCGGCGCGGAAGTGCTTGCGAATATTCCCGATGCCTTCCAAAGTCCACTGCAGGTACTCGTCGGCTTTGTTATCTTCTTGCCCGGTTAATTCGGCTTGTTCCGAAAAGGTAACGATGTCGCGGATGTTGAGCGTTCCAGCCTCCAGTTCCTCGCCGATGAGCAACACTTCCTTAATCGCAATCGGTGAACGCGTGATGGCTTTCTGCGTTTTGATCTGTCCGCGTTCAATGCGTTTCGCGATAGACACTTCGCCTTCGCGCGTAAGGAGCGGGACAACGCCCATCTCGCGCAGGTAGAGCCGCACCGGATCATTAGTCTTATCAAGCACCCCGGCTGAGAGATCAAGTTCAACGTCTTCGTCGCTTGTTTCGTCTGCTTCGTCGGGCGATGCGACTGATGCGGCCTGCTCGATCAACCGCTCATCGTCGGCCACGATGATGTTCGAGCCTTCGAGCTTTTGTAGAACATCTTCTATGTCTTCAGGCGAAACAACGCTATCCGGCAACTCGCGGTTCAAATCGTCAAACGTTAAGAACTTCTTGTCGCCGCCCAGTTCAAGCAAGCGTTGTACTACATCATCCTGATCCTTTTCTTCCATGTTCAACTCTATTTACCTCCGCACGGGTCTTTAGTTAATTCTCCGGGGGAGCGTTGCGCGCCCGTTCGTCCGGTTGCGGTGCTGATGCTCAGTGTTCGTTGCTCAGAGCTTCATTTACATGAACGCGAACGGGCAATTTGCGCCGCTCGGACTCCCACCGTTCCATCAACCTCTCCAACTCCATCCGCTCCATCACCAATTTGTTGAGTTGTTCATCTTTCCCTGTTCGTTGAGCGGCGTTAATCTCCACGTCGAGTTCCTTCCACCGCCGATTGGCCGTGAGTGATCGCAAGGTGGACAAGCAGTTCTGGGCTTCCGCCATGACCTCATCGGTCGCTTCGCCTTCGGCGCGTTGCGGTTCGCTCATGAAGAGCAGCGGTACCAAGTTTTCCGCTACGGGGTCGCTTGCCGTCTCAGCGCACAAAGATTCGAGGTCAATCTTTGCTTTGTCTTTGTTCAGCTTCTTCAACGCATCGAAAATCGCCTCGGTCGGTAGATCTTTACAATCGGATGATTCGATCTGCGGCAAAACGATGTCTTGCAAATCTCGGTCATGAACAAGCAGTTCGAGCAGACGCCGCTCGGCGACGGTCGGCTCCTGTCGCTCCGCCACGGCTTGATCAACTTTCTGTTGAGCTTCCACGCCATGCTTGCCCGCGCCCGCCGTGGCGGATTGCCACAGCTTTCGGCGTATCTCCGAATCGACGCGAAGCACATCCATGCTCATGTCAAAATACTCGCGTCGTGAAATCGTACTTCTCACAGAACTAATAAACGGAAGCACTTCCTTCACGGCTTCGTCCTTGTCTGCCGGACGGTGAAGGTCGCGATTCCGCGTCGCTTGTTCGAGCACGAATTGTATGTGAGGAAGGGCCGCTCCACGCTGCTTATGATACGCTTCGACGCCGTGCGCTTTAATGAACTCATCTGGATCAGCGTTGTCCGGCAGCACCAGCACTTTCACTTCAAAATCTTCTGTTAAAAGGATTTCAATTGCTCGTTTAGCCGCCTGCACCCCCGCTTTATCACCATCATAATTGACAACAATTTTACGCGCAAACCTGGCTAACAGTTTCGCTTGCTCCGCGGTTAGCGAGGTTCCCAAACTCGCTACTGCGTTGCGGACGCCGTACTGGTAAGGGACGATTAAGTCGAGGTAGCCTTCCACGAGAATCACAAAGCGGCGGCGGCGAATCTCATCGCGCGCGCTGTTCAATCCATATAAATGCCGCCCCTTTGTGTAAGCAGCCGTCTCCGGCGAATTCAAATACTTCGGTTCGCCGTCCGGCTGAAGCGTCCGCGCGCCGAAGGCTACGGGCCGCCCCCCGACATCCATCACGGGAAAGATGACTCGCCCGCGAAAGCGGTCATACGCCCCACCCGTCTCCTTCTTAACAACCAAGCCGCTGCGCTCAATCTGCGCAGGAGGTGCCCCCTGTTTTTGCAAGTGCGAGAGCAACCCCTCCCAACTGTTCGGCGCGTACCCTAGGCGAAATGCCCCACGCGTTTCTTCGCTGATGCCTCGCCCGTTGATGTACTCGCGCGCCGCACGTGCTTCAACTGTATCGCTCGCCAACTGCGCTTCCCACCATTCAAGCGCCTGCTCGTTGAGCTTAATAACCTCATCGGCTTCGCGCCGCTGCGCCTCCCATCGCTGCTGCTGTTGATTATCCTTCTCCATCTGAGGAAGCGGCATACCAACCTTCTCCGCCACGATCCTGATGGCTTCCGGGAACGAAACGCGCTCCATCTCCATCACGAAGTTAATGACAGACCCTCCTTTTTGACATCCAAAACAGTAGAAGATGTCCTTCGCCGGGTTAACGGAAAAAGATGGCGTCTTCTCTTGATGGAACGGACAGCACGCCATCCAGTTCGCGCCCTTCTTCTTCAAGGGCACGTAGTCAGAGAGCACGCGCACAATGTCCGCTTGGCGGCGCAGATCATCAATGAATGTTTGGGGGAACCGCATACGCGAAAGGATGAAGGTGAAAGGATGAAGGATGAATAAGAAGCGGATGGTTTTCTGTCTTTACTTCATTCTTCCGCTTTCATCCTTCATCCTTATTGTTCATTGTCTCAACTCAACTACCGTCGCGCCCGCGCCGCCTTGTTCGGGCGGCGCCGGGGTAAAGCTTGCGACATGCGGATGCGTGCGCAACAAGTTGGCGATTGCCCGCCGGAGCGCGCCGGTGCCGTGACCGTGGATGATGCGCACTCGGTTAAGGCTGTGAAGGTACGCTTCATCAAGAAACTTGTCGACAGCATCGGTCGCTTCGTCCGTGGTGCGTCCGATGAGATTTAGTTCTGTGCTGGCCGCTTCGTCAGATTGGCGCAGGTGAAACTCAGTGCCCTGTGAAGCCATACGCTGAAGACGCGCCCCGCGCCCCCCATCTTCTTTGGGCGGGGTGCGTTCTAAGAGTTCCAGGCGGTCGATCTTTTCACGAAAGCGTAGGCTTCCGACGAGCACTTCCGCTTCGCCATCGCTTAATCGTTCGACGATTCCCGTTGTGCCGAGTGCAGGTAGTTGCACGCGATCACCGGCGACGATTTCGCGCCGTTCGGCGGCTGCCTGCGGTGCTGTTCGATCATCGGCGAAAGCTTGATGAGCCGTTCCATCTTTGTCGCGACGAACAACGCGCACGCCGCGCGACTGCTCGTTTGTACGCGTTCGAGCTGCGCGGTCGCGTGTCACGCGCTCGGCTTCGCGGCGAAGCTCCGCCGTACGTCGCTCGGCTTCACGCTCGACACGCGCGCGGGCGGTGCGGTCTTCAACCTTGGAGAGAAGCTCTTGCGAGCGTCGCTCAAAGTCTTCTACTTGCTGGCGCAACTCGCGGGCAAACTCTGCTTCGCGCTCACGCTCGCGCTGCTGCGCCTCGACGCTCACCGAAGCGTATTCTTCAGCGACCGCTTGGCGTTCTTCTTCAAGCGCGCGTCGCAGGTTCTCCGCCGCTTCAGATTCACGCTTGATGCGCCGCAGGTATTCTGCCGCTTCGCGCGTCGATTCTTTCACGCGCGCTTCAGCTTCATGCACGATCTCTTCAGGCAGGCCGAAGCGCCGGGCAATCTCTAAACCCGCAGACGAGCCAGCGATGCCGACAAGCAAACGATAAGTCGGCTGCAAAGTCCTCTCATCAAATTCCACGCTCGCGTTAATCACGCCTTCATCGCTTGCGGCGTACATCTTCAAACCGCTGTAGTGCGTCGTGGCAGTGACGTGTGCGCCGCACGAACGGCGAAAGTAATCGACGACCGCAACGCCCAAAGCCGACCCTTCTTCCGGGTCGGTGCCGGTGCCAACTTCGTCGAGCAGCACGAGGGCGGGCGGGCGGCATGATTCAATCATCGAACGGATGTTGGTGATGTGCGATGTGAAGGTTGAGAGGTTTGCCTGAAGCGATTGTTGATCGCCGATGTCAGCTAGGATGGAAGCGTAGAACGGTATGCTGGCTCTCTGTGCTGGCACGTGCAACCCTGATAAAGCCATCAACGCGAGCAACCCGGCAGTCTTCAAGACAACGGTTTTGCCGCCTGCATTCGCGCCGGAGATCACCATGACGGGATGACTACTATCGAGCGCGAAAGAGATTGGCACTACGGCCTTGCCCGTTTCGCGCAAGTTCTCTTCAAGCAGCGGATGACGCGCTTCCACAAGTTCGAGCAAGCCGCTTTCATCTATTGCAGGTTCGACGCAATCAAGACGCTCGGCAAGAAGAGCTTTGGCGCGAATGAAGTCAAGCTCGGTGACGGCGCGAGCGGCTTCCTCAATGGCGGGCAACTCGCGGCGCAACTCATCCGTGAGCATCTGGAGAATCAACGCCACCTCGCGCTCTTCCCTTTCGCGCAGAGCTTGCAGATCGTTGTTCGCTTCAATGGTTTCCAGCGGTTCGATAAAGACGGTCGCGCCCGAGGAGGAAGATCCGTGGGCCACGCCGGCGACGCGCCCGCGATGATCAGAGCGGATCGGGATCACAAAGCGGTCGTTGCGCAAGGTAACGATCTGATCCTGCACGGCTTCCTCTGCCCGGCGCATCAATCGTTCGAGGGAGCGCGCGATGTCCGAGCGCAGGCGCGTAATCTCGCCGCGCGTGCGTGCTAGTTCGGGGCTGGCGCGATCATCCACTTCGCCACTCGGTAAAATCTTTAAGGTGATGCGTGACGCGAGAGTTGGAAGCTCGCGCGCGAGTCCGGCGATTACTTCCCACAGGACCGGACATGCTTCACGTTCAACCTGAATGCTTTCGCGCGCGCGTGCAGCCTGTTCGCACAGACGCGCAAGTTCAAGGAGTTTGAGGGAGTCAAGCGTTGCTCCTTCGATGCGCAGCAGCGCGAGCGACTCTGCCGGATCGGCCACTTCCGAGAAGGACCACGCCCCGTTCTGCCGTCGCAGATAAACGCACTCGGAGACGGCGCGCTGCTCGCGGCGGACATCTGCCAACTCAGGAAGCGGTGCGAGCCCGTCGGCGCGCTCGCGTCCCATCGGCGTTTGTGCTCCGCGCCGAACAAGGTTGCGAAGTTCTCTGTACTCTAGCGCAGCGAAGGCTTGATTGTGCATGAACGTTGACAGCAGGATTTAGCTTCCAAGCTCAAAGTATCAATGGTCAGAAGCGGCAAGCTCACTTTACCTTTTGGCATTTGTATTCGATGATTCCGGCTGGCCGTTATCTTAACATCGCGGGCTGTGCGCGAGAAACTGATGAATTACGGTTCTAAGCGAGTGCGCCATTCTTCTGTGTTTTGATCTTGGATGCGCCAAGCGATCCCGAAGCGCATGCCGCACATCTGAAGATGCACTTTACGTCGAGCACTCTATGGAGATTTCATCTTGATCTTACAAAAGTCAACCAACACATTTGTCCGGTTTGCGCTCGCACTTTCGCTGATCGGAACTGTTGGACTGTTCGCTCAACTGATGAGTTTATCGAAAGGCTCTGCCATGTCCCTTCAACAACGAGGGCGCGTCCGCGCGGCGGAACTCACGGGCGGTCGCGGCTGGCTCAATACCGATAAGCCTTTATCGCTTGCAGCGCTGCGCGGCAAAATTGTCCTGCTTGATTTCTGGACCTACGGCTGCATCAACTGCATCCATATCATCCCGGACTTAAAAAAACTTGAAGCGAAGTATGGCAATCAACTTGTCGTGATCGGCGTTCACTCCGCCAAGTTCGATAACGAGAAAGAGACGGACAACATTCGCCGCATCATCCTGCGCTACGAGATCGAACATCCCGTAGTGAACGATGCCGACTTTAAGATTTGGCAAGCTTACGGCGTACGCGCCTGGCCGACGCGCGTGCTGATTGATCCGGCGGGATATGTCTTCGGGCAAGTTTCGGGTGAGGGCAATTACGAAGGGTTTGACCGGATCATCGGTCAACTCGCCGAAGATTTTCGCAAGCGCGGCGAACTCAACGAGCAACCCCTTCAACTCGCGCTTGAGCGAGCGAAGACAGCCGATTTGCCGCTCGCTTTTCCCGGCAAGGTGCTGGCCGATGCAAAGGGCGAACGCTTGTTCATCGCCGATTCAAACCACAACCGCATCGTTGTCACAAAACTCGACGGCACGCTTCTGGACACCATCGGCACAGGTGATGCGGGCGCAAGCGATGGTTCCTTTGAGAAGGCTACCTTCTATCGTCCGCAGGGCATGAGCCTGGATGGCGACGCGTTATATTTGGCCGACACTGAGAACCATTTGATTCGCCGCATTGATCTGCGCACACGCACCGTCTCAACCGTTGCGGGCACCGGCGAGCAGTCGCGCGCTCGCGATGAGGCAGGTCCTGCCCGAAGCATCGCGCTCAACTCACCGTGGGATTTACAACTAATCGGGCGCACAATCTTCATCGCGATGGCCGGGCCACATCAGGTTGGGCAACTCGATTTAGACAAAGAACAAGTCTCAACCTTCGCCGGATCAGGACACGAGGCGCGCACCGACGGCCCGCGCAGTGAAGCCGCCTTTGCACAGCCTTCGGGTCTTGCGAGTGACGGCAAAACTCTCTTTGTCGCCGACAGCGAATCGAACATCATCCGCGCCATCGACCTTGCTCCAGAGGGCCACGTGCGCACGCTCGCGGGCGGCGATCTCTTCAAGTTCGGCGACCGCGAAGGGCGCGGCGACGAAGCGCGTTTCCAACATCCGCTCGGCGTCGTCTTTACCGACGGCAAGCTCCTGATCGCCGACACCTACAACCACAAAATTAAGCAACTTGATCCGCAGACGGGCGTCGTCAAGACCTTCACCGGCACGGGCAAGCCCGGACAGGCTGACGGCGAAAAAGCTGCTTTCTACGAACCCGGTGGACTAAGCGTCGCCAACGGTAAACTCTTTATTGCCGACACGAACAACCACGCCATACGCACGGTTGATCTACGCACTAAACAAGCGACGACGCTGATGATTCGAGGTTTGCGTGCGCCGGAGGAAAGCGCCCGACTTGCGCCCACAGAGGAGTCGGCCGCGCCGAATGCCGAAGAGATTAAACTTCCCACGCAGCGTCTGCGCGCATCAAGCGATGGGACGTTGATCGTTGATGTTGCGCTACCCGAAGGCTATCACCTTAACGAATCCGCCCCGCAGCGGTTCAAAGCATCGGTGACAAACGGAGTAGATCGACTCAAGCTTAACAAAGATGAGCCGACGGTGGCGCGTTCGTCGAAAGATCTGCGGCTTCCCTTGCGTCTGCCCGTGCGTGCGCTCGCGCCGGGTCAGGCCGAACTGCGCGTTCAGCTTACGCTCTTTTACTGCCGCGAAGACAATACGGGCACGTGCCAAATCAAAACGCTCGTGTGGCGCGCTCCCGTAGAAGTCACGGCGGGCGAGACCGCGCCGCGCGAAATTAGGGCACAAGGTCAAATCAAGCTTTAACGGTTCGGCGTAGAAGAGGAGAGACTCACGTTCGCGCAACGTTCATCGTCAGCAGCAACAAGTCTGCGGAGCATAGCCTGCGGACGCAGGCGGCAGAGTGTAGCCCCATGCGCGAGCATGGGGTAGCGTCATGGGTAAGACTCCAGTTGAGCCTGCGTGAGCAGGCGACAGACGCCTCACGTCCATAAATGCTCCTCATCAAAGTCGATATGATGCGCACGCAACAAAGCCTTGTACTCATCCGCAAACGTCGTCCGCCGATGATGCGCTTCCTGATTACGGATGTAGCTGCGCACGCGCTCGACCTGCGATTCGCTGACCGAGAACGCTGCGTACCGGCGCTGCCACGCGAAGCGTTTGTTCGTCGCCGTTTTCACCCACGACGAAGAGTTCGCCTTGAGCTTGC
>JACCTF010001083.1 GCA_013812565.1 Pyrinomonadaceae bacterium
AACACGCGCTCCAACTCTTGCGGCGACGGCAGCGCGTGCGCCAAATCTGAGGGCAGGTCGGCGGTGGTTTGGTATGAAGAGACGCCGATGGGCTTGTTCACATCGCGCAGGGCGTATTCGGCAAGCGTCCGGTTCTTGCCCTTGCACAGAACGATCCCGACCGACGGCCGGTCTTCCGTGTGGCGCACCAGATCATCGAGCGCCGAGAGGTAGAATTTCATCTGTCCGGCATCAGCCGGCTTGAAATCACCCATCTTCAGATCGATCGCCACCAGACAGCGCAGGCGATGATGGTAGAACAGCAGATCGATATAGAAATCTTGACCGCCGACTTCCAAGTGGTATTGGCTTCCTAAGAAGGCGAAGCCCGCGCCGAGTTCGAGCAGAAAGTCGCGCAGCTTTTCCACCAGAGCCTTCTCAAGATTGCGTTCCTTCGCTTCCCGGCCAAGAGTGAGGAAATCGAAGATGTACGGGTCCTTTAGCGTTTGCAGCACAAGGTCGGACTGCTCAGACGGAAGCCGTGTGGCGAAGTTAGTCGTCTTTTCGGCTTGCACCTGTCGGCGGTAAAGATCAGATTCGATGTGATGCCGGAGGACGTTCCGCGACCAGCCGTACTCAATGGTCTGCTGGATGTACCACTCGCGGGCGGCCGAGTCTTTGACTTTGGCGATGATGACTTGATGGTGCCCCCACGGGATTTGTCCAACAAGTTGTTGGACAAACTCACTATCGCTCTTAGTAAGTCAGGTAAAACTGGCGCATCCCGAAGATATTGCTACGAGAAAATCCTTTGGTTAATGACGACGCGCGCTTTCGGATTCAATTCTGCGCCGACGCCGTTCAAAAGATTCGAGAGCGCCGGACAGAACGATGTCTCTTTGACTGCTTCGCTGGGGGCACGTGTGTTGCGCTCGTCGCGCAGGTAGTTTTCGAACTTCGTCATCAACGCTGTCTCCGATTTTGTTCAAGGCGATCGTTGCGGACAACGCAAAAATGCAGCGGTGCGAGGGGTTCACCAGCGCCGCTGCATTGTGACACGAGAAGTAGGGCGTTGCGGTAACTATCCGAAGCTTGATTCACAAAGTGGGAGGCCATCTAGATACAATGTCTCCGGGCTGATGTCTTGCTCGTTAGGCCACTGGACAGTACCGAACGCCACGCTGACCTTATTAAAATAGTGAAGGTCCTTTAGCTCTCTGAAAACCCCACGGTCAAGGTAAGGCTTAACATCGAATCTTTTGACGCTGCCGTCAACGAACTTTAGGTCGAGCGAAAAGTCGTCATTAGCTTTAACCGCGATCACTTTATTCATCCCTGATCTCCCTACCGAAGCGGATCGATCTTGAACACCGGTTGTCCGTTGACCGCAAGCTTCCAATCAGCCATCAGCTCATCCCGATGGATTTCGATCCAAGCCTGCACCAATTTCAATTTGGCCGTTCTGATTGAACCTTCTATGACGTTGCCGTCGGGGATTGAGATGACAGCTTTCTCGCTCAAGCTCTCACACGAGAAGCGCGCTTGCCAGCCGTCAGCATCTGCCATCAATTTACCTTACCTTCGCCCTGGGCAGGCTCAAGCTTTCGTGTAAACTTCCGCGCCGGCGGCGACGAACTCCTCAGCCTTCTCACTCATCCCAACTTCCAATGCCGCCTGCTCATCGAGTTCCTTCTGCGCGGCATACTCGCGCACCTCCTGCGTGATTTTCATCGAACAGAAATGCGGGCCGCACATCGAGCAGAAGTGGGCGAGCTTCGCTCCCTCCTGCGGCAGCGTTTCGTCGTGGTATTCGCGGGCCACCTCTGGATCAAGCGCGAGGTTGAACTGATCTTCCCAGCGAAACTCAAAGCGCGCTTTCGAGAGAGCATTGTCGCGCACCTGTGCGCCCGCGTGACCCTTCGCGAGGTCGGCGGCATGAGCCGCGATCTTGTAGGCGATCACGCCGTCTTTCACGTCCTGCTTGTTCGGCAGACCCAGATGTTCTTTCGGCGTGACGTAGCAGAGCATCGCCGTGCCGTACCAACCGATCATCGCTGCACCGATGGCCGACGTGATGTGATCATAGCCGGGGGCGATGTCGGTGGTGAGCGGCCCTAAAGTATAGAACGGCGCTTCATGACAGATGCGCAGTTGCAAATCCATGTTCTCGCGAATCATGTGCATCGGAACATGACCCGGGCCTTCAATCATAGTCTGACAATCATGCTCCCATGCGACCTTTGTGAGTTCACCAAGCGTTTCAAGTTCGGCAAACTGTGCACGGTCATTAGCATCCGCGATGGAACCGGGACGCAAGCCGTCGCCCAGAGAGAAAGACACATCGTAGGCCGCCATGATCTCGCAGATTTCGCGGAAGCGTGTGTAGAGAAAACTTTCCTTGTGGTGAGCCAGACACCACTTCGCCATGATCGAACCGCCGCGCGAGACGATGCCGGTGGTGCGTTTGGCCGTCAGCGGAATAAAGGGCAGGCGCACGCCCGCGTGAATCGTGAAATAGTCAACGCCCTGCTCGGCTTGTTCGATCAGCGTGTCGCGGTAGATCTCCCACGTTAATTCTTCGGCTTTGCCTCCAACCTTTTCGAGCGCTTGATAGATCGGTACTGTTCCGATGGGCACCGGCGAGTTGCGCAGAATCCATTCGCGCGTTGCATGAATGTTGCGCCCCGTCGAGAGGTCCATCACGGTGTCTGTGCCCCAGCGCGTGGCCCAGCGCATCTTCTCGACCTCCTCTTCAATCGAAGATGTGACAGCGGAGTTGCCGATGTTGGCGTTAATCTTGACGAGGAAGTTGCGACCGATGATCATCGGCTCAGCTTCAGGATGGTTGATGTTCGCGGGGATGATCGCACGGCCACGCGCCACTTCATCGCGCACAAACTCTGGCGTCACATAAGAGGGAAGAGAAGCGCCGAAAGATTCTCCCGCGTGTTGGTGATAAAGCGAGTTCCGCCCACCGCTACTACCATCGTCGCCTGCTGCTTGAAGGGCCGTTCCGCGTCCGAGGTTTTCGCGGAGCGCAATGTACTCCATCTCCGGCGTGATGATGCCCTGCCGGGCATAATGCATCTGAGTGACACGCTTCCCTGACTTGGCGCGAAGCGGCGCACGACGCAAACCGGGAAACAGTTCGAGCTTCGCTTGCCCTCGCGCCCGCTCTGCCGATTGAACTGTGCGATAGCCATCATCTTCCGGCTTGGCTCCGCGCCCTTCGTATTCCTCCACGTCGCCGCGCCCGA
>JACCTF010001085.1 GCA_013812565.1 Pyrinomonadaceae bacterium
TGATCTTCGCTGGTGCCTCATTGTTCTGGATAGCCTTGATGAAGAAGCGTTTGGCAGCTGCCGTATCTCGCTTTTCGCTGAGCAGGAAATCAATTGTCCGGCCCTGCTTATCAACTGCCCTGTACAGATAGCTCCACTGACCCTTGACACGGATATAAGGTTCATCAACCCTCCACGATCTCGCCTGTGGGTCGGGCATATTTCATCCATCGTTGCTCGAACACAGGAACATAGTGCTGGACCCACCGCATGACCGTCGTATGCACGAGGGTGACACCGCGCTCAACCATCATTTCGGATACGTCACGGTAGCTGAGCTTGTAGGTGATCTACCAACGGACCGACTGGATGATGAGTAAGCGAACAAAGTGGCGACCTTTGAAGAGCGCTGGCAGGTCAGAGGGAAGCTGCATCATGCCGCTGATTATGAACACAACTCAGCGTGTGCGCCAGAGTCACTTATTTTACTTCATCGGGGTGCTGAAATTTGGGCGGGGGAATGCACAAATTCCTTGAACTTTTTCACCTGCGCTGTAATCGCTATTTCGGTAGGCAATCTCTCCATTGAAGATGCACCGAAAAAGCCATCCACCTCAGGACAATGGCTCAGCACGTATGCAGCATCTTCTGGCTCAGCGATTGGTCCTCCGTGGCAAATAACAAACACATCAGGGTTAATTGATCTTCCAGCCTTCGTAATCCGGCGCACAAAATCCACTGCTTCGTCCAGCGTCATTGAAGTGTGCGCGCCGATGCTTCCGTTTGTCGTTAAACCGAGATGGGCTACCAGCATATCAGCGCCTGCCCGCACCATTTTATGCGCGTCTTCCTCCGTAAAAACGTAAGGAGTTGTAAACAAATCTAGTTCATGAGCCTTTCGAATCATATCTACTTCCAAGTTATAACTCATGCCGGTTTCTTCAAGATGCTCGCGAAACAACCCGTCGCACAAACCCACGGTAGGAAAGTTTTGAACGCCCGAGAAGCTCGCTTCTTTGATCTGCTTAAGAAATACATCCATCAAGCGGAACGGGTCAGTACCGCAAACGCCAGCCATCACAGGCGTGTCTCTGACTACGGGTAAAATTTCGCGCGCCATATCCATCACAATAGCGTTCGCGTCCCCGTAAGGCATCAGCCCGGCGAGAGAACCGCGACCTGCCATCCGAAAGCGGCCCGAGTTATATATAATAATCATGTCGGCGCCGCCCGTCTCGGCACACTTAGCGCTGAGGCCTGTACCGGCGCCAGCTCCAACTATTGGACAATCGCTTCGTCTTACTTGCCGAAATCGCTCGATACATTGCTGTCGCGTAAGTAGCACTTCAATTCTCCTGACTTTGACTTTCATTGATTAACATCTTGAGCATTAGATCAGCCGCTTTATCAGCAAATTCCGGATCATTGATGTTTGCATCCACCTCGACTACAGAAATATCCTGACGCAAGTTTTGCTTGATGGTATCGAAGCAAGCGCGGTCGGCAGTCGGATCCCAGAAGGGATTGCCGGGGCTGTCTAACATAGAGACGCCATTTGTCGGCAAAATAACTGCCGCAGGACCGGCGCACATATTGGCCGTTGCTGCCAGCATCCGTCCGATTCGTATGTTCTCTTCGACATTGGTTCGCAGAAGTGTCACATTCGCATTCCACTCGTAAAGATTGCGACCATGATATTTTTCCGGCACCGTCGATAGTGCCGCGAAGTTGCACATGTCCACGCACCCGGGTGCAAAGACAACGGGCACCTTCTTAGTAGCCGCGATGTTCACGCGCTCTGGCCCAGCGCTGAACACCCCGCCACAAACTTCATCGGCAAGCTCTGTCGTTGTAATATCAAAGAGGCCTGCGATGAAGTCGTCCTCTACTAAGCTCTGCATCGTCCTCCCACCAGTGCCCGTGGCGTGAAACACCAGCACTTCAAACCCTTTGCTCTCAAGTCTCGCACGCGCACGTTCCACGCACGCGGTGGTGTTGCCAAACATTGAAGCGGCGATCAACGGGCGCTCTCGCTCGAAGGGTGGCAATTCAGTTTCCACCATCCCGGCTATTGCGCCTGCGGCGTTGGCATAGATGAGGCGGCTGATCCGGTTAACTCCTGCGACATCGACAACCGAGGGCATGATACTGATGTCACGGCTGCCAACGTATGGAGCCACGTCGCCGCCTCCCACCGTTGAGACTATTAACTTAGGTATGCCGAGGGGTAGGGTGC
>JACCTF010000006.1 GCA_013812565.1 Pyrinomonadaceae bacterium
CTACACGCCAGGTGGGAGGCGCATTAAGCACCCGCGGGCGGCCAATTTTGTTTGGAAGACGAGGAACGGCAAATACCTGCAATGGTTTCACAATAACGGAGGGGAGGCTGCGCATAATCCCGAGTGGGTAGCAGGCGGCCGTGGTTATTACCAGAATCGCAATCCAGCGTGGATCCTGGGCGGCATCGAAAAAGAAGGATACATTCACTGGTCGCAGCCGGAGATTTTGCTTTATGACGATGACCCGTCGGTTCGCATGAGCTATCCCGATCTGATCGAAGACGAAGGACGTTACTTCGTCACCGAGACGCAGAAAACGATAGCACGGGTGCACGAGATCGATTCCGCTTTGCTTGAAGGCATGTGGAATCAAGTTGAAGCCAAGCAGGTGGCGCGCAAAGGATTAGCGCTTGAGCTTGCAGGCAGTAGTGTCAAAACAAACTCTACGGCTGACATGCCTCTATTACCCAACCTCAAGGAAGGTCAAGGATTCACTTTAGACTTCTGGATTCGGTTTAATGAGTTAAGTCCTGGACAGATTATCCTTGATACACGAAACGAGCGTGGCAAAGGCATTGCGCTCACCACATCCGACCGTTTCACAATTAAGTTAACTCTCAACGATGGGCAAGCAGAGTCATCTTGGGACAGCGACCCGGGCACTCACGAAGGAACGCTCAAAATTAACGCATGGCAGCACGTCTGCGTGGTGGTTGATGGTGGATCAAAGATCATCACGTTTGTTGTGGACGGCGTATTAAACGACGGTGGCGCAATCCGCCAATTTGGTTGGGGCCGTTTCAACAAGGATCTCGGTGACGTAAGCGGACTGGGTAAAGTGGCGTTGGCACCGAAACTCTTCGGAGAACTGAAATCCCTGAAGGTTTATAACCGGTATCTGCGTACATCTGAAGCCGTTTCAAATTACCGCGCCGGGATTAAGTAGGTTTTTCCGTTGAGTGCTGGTGGAGACATTCAATATGAATCCTTGGAAATCAGATGAAGAGTTGTTCGCACTGGCCCGCCGTGAGCTATTCACCTCGGTGGTTGGCGACGTGATGGACAAAATGGGGTTGCGGCAGCAATTCCTGCCGCCACGCATTCGTCCCCTCCGTGACGACATGGTCGTGATCGGTAGGGCGATGCCTGTCCTGGAGGCTGACGTCTTTGATGAGAAGGCCGAAGGCACGATGAACCCGCTGATGACCAAGCCTTTTGGCCACATGTTAGAAGCTCTAGATGATCTTAAACAGAATGAAGTTTATATCTGCACAGGCTCTTCGCCACGTTATGCGTTATGGGGAGAGTTAATGTCCATACGCTCGCTTAAACTGGGCGCGGCAGGGGCGGTGCTTGACGGCTACTCTCGCGACACACGCGCCATTCACCAACTAAATTTTCCGACCTTCTCCTACGGTAGTTATGCACAGGATCAAGGCCCGCGCGGGAAGGTGATCGACTTCCGCGTTGCTATTGAAATTGAAGGCGTCCGCATCGTTCCCGGCGACGTCATCTTTGGAGACGTTGACGGGGTGTGCCTTGTACCAGCTATCGCGGCAGAAGAAACTTTCGCCCGGGCTCTGGAAAAAGCGCGCGGAGAAAAGACTGTGATGAAAGCGCTTGAAGAAGGCATGAGCACTGTAGAAGCATTCGCTAGGTTTGGGATCATGTGACCGATGGCTCTGGTGGAAACTCCAAGAACGGTGCAGCCAGTGCCAGGGTAGTCATACATTACACCTCAAGCATCAGCCGAGAAGGGATGCAAGTCCAGCAAGTGTGGCAGTCTGTATTGGCAGCATGAGGTTTCAATTTGAGATCAGGTTGGCACCCGCTCATCCATGTGTAGAGTTTGCACCAGAGCCGTTGCGGGTTGCCTGAACGAGCACCGACGAATAGGTGTTGACGCTCCGCTTGACTTGGCGTATCGTCTCGCGCCTCAGTGAAGATTACAAAGCGGGACGCGCACGAGCCCGCGTTCCTCGAGTCTCTATTACTCAGCCTTCCATTGACACATGCGCGCTGTGGCTTGGAGCCGCAGTGCTTTTCTCGAAGGAGTTCCCCGATGCTTCGTCTCGCGAGGTCTGCTCTTACCATTCTTCTACTGACGCTAGCGGTTGATCTTCCGACTCAAGCCGCGCCACAGGACGCGCACGACATCTCCGCCAACATCCAGCGGCTGCATATGCCGCATGGCACCATTATCGATCCGATGTTCAAATCAGAGGTTAGTACCGAAGTCTATCGGTACACTCGCGGAGCAGATTCCGCCATCTGGACTGGCCACTACTTGGCAGCAGAAGCGTTCCGTTACCGAGCGACAGGCTCACCGCAGGCGCTTGGTAACGTCTGGAGGGCTCTGCGCGGCATCCGCTCGCTTATAGATGTCACGGGCACAAACCTCTTGGCTCGATGCCTAATGCCAGTCGCTTGGGAAGATAGCTTTGAAGAGGGAGTCGATCCGCAAACCGGCATCATCAAGGGCAACAAGCGGGGCATCATCACGGAGGAGGCCGGGCATGGTGTCTACATCGTTGCTTTTGGAGGCACAAACTACTACTGGATTGGCAATACCTCTCGCGATCAATACTCGGGCGTCTTCTTCGGGTTAGGCGTTGCTTACGACATGATTGACGATGCAAGTGTGCGCTCCTTCATCCGAGCGGATGTCACTCGCTTGCTTGACTTCCTTCTGCAGCACAACTGGGCTGTCGTCATGCCCAGTGGCGCGATCAGCACTGTCTTCTGGCACCGCTCAGACCAGCAATTGAGTTTCCTGCAGGTGGGCCGCCGGGTGAACCCGACCCGCTTTGACTCCATCTATAGAAGCTATCGCTCCAAGTACGCTCCCTCAGTAGCCATCCCGATTTCCACCGAAGTCCTGGATGACCACAACTCATACTTCAAATTCAATCTGGACACGATCAACCTCTACAACCTGATCCGCCTTGAGGACAGTTCCTATTATCGATGGTGGTACACGAGCGCGTACAACCTCCTGCGGCGCACCACAGATGATCACGGCAACGCTCACTTCAACATGATCGACCGTGGGCTGAAGGGGGCCGATAGCATTCGTGATGCGCAGACACGCTCGCTCCTTGATGAGTGGCTCATGCGACCGCGCCGCGACTTCTGGGTGGACTTACGAGGCGATGTGCGCTACCCAGTCTGTGGCGAAGATCGCGCCTGCTCCCCCATCCCGGTGAAGGAACGAGTGCGTACTGACTTTCTGTGGCAGCGTAGTCCGTTTTTGCTGTATGGCGGAGGATCGGGAACGATCGAGACGGCTGGTATCGACTATATCTTGCCGTACTGGATGGCGCGGTACTATGGAGTCCTGAGCGGCGCATAAGCATGGCAGATGCTGAAGGTATCCGCTTCCTCGTAATCGCCCAATTGATTACGTGAGAGGGCACGATGTATGGGGACGCCGCCCCTGTATTTTTATCAGCCAGCAGAAAACCACACAGGCCCGCACCAGTCGCTGATGGTCTTCAATTAGTTGAGCACTGTCGGGCTCTGGTGCAAACTCTGTCATAGCGCACCAAGTGACGAAGTGGTCTCGAGATTACACCTCATGCCGCGAGCACTGCTTCCCATACCTGCCCGACCAGTGCTCCTGCTTGGTGAAGCGCTGTTGTATCGAACTGCCCCTTCTTGATCTTCTCTGCTAACCGAGGTCCCGCTGATGGTGACGACCGCGTTCCTGAACCGCTTGAAGCCGAGCATCGGGTAATACCGCTGCTTCACTCTTCGGTGGTCCTGCGCGGGTCAGATTGTTCAAGTATCTGCTGGTGCGCACTTCGACACTCTCGGGTAAGACGCCTTCAGCCTTCAACGAGAGCGACCCCCGTGTGCGATGCTTCATAGCCATCGAGGGTGATCTTCGCTGGTGCCTCATTGTTTCCAATAGCTTTCATGAAGAAGCGCTTCGCTGCTGAGATATCTCGATGCTCACTCAGCAAGAAATCGACTGTTTGGCCCTGCTTATCAACTGCCCTGTAGAGGTCGGTCCACTTACCTTTGACACGGA
>JACCTF010000023.1 GCA_013812565.1 Pyrinomonadaceae bacterium
GAGCAGATGCGCGCAGCCTTCCTCACGCACAGCATCGCCACTGAAGAGGACTTTGAAAGACTCTGGCCGCGACTTCGTGATGACATGCTGTGTGAACACGCAGCCACCGTGTATCTACAGGTCATGGATGCTGTGGCCGAGGATTTAGATGATGAGGAGTATCCGCCGGAGTAAGGGTTGCAGAAGACGAAGTGAATGGGTGCTAAACAACCAAGCACTTCCAACGCTCACACTTGACGGCGTGACTAAGTTTTGGTGCTGAACAAGAAAGAGAATCAACCATGACTAAGGATGAGGTACGGGGTAGAGAGACTGACAACGAACAACCGCCGCCGGTTGAACAAAGTCCGGCGGAGAAACTGCGGGGCAGCACGCCGCTAGGTTCCCAAATCCCCGGCGTGCAAAATCCCGAGAGCACTGAGATCAAGAAGGAACTAAACCCGAACACAGAGTGAGCAAGTCGATCCGGAAAGTGTCTTATCAACAATGGTGATGTCTCATGTTCCAGCCTGTAGCTTATCACGCTGCTCTGCACACCAAGATCGTGACAACGGATTGATAATAAATCGACCTCGCGCTCGCTGCCTCGCTCGAAAAGCGCTTTCCTTCGCCGCCCGCCCGTAAGCTCCCTGCCGTTCCACGGTGGGCTGCCGCATCACTGGAAGGTACATAGATCGAGCGGGTGACGCACCTCATGCGACGCTTTCCTACCTTTGTGATCTTCGTCTTCTCCGCCCATCATTTTCATCTCTCCTTAAATTAGATTTAGGGTTATACTGCACGCGCTTTTTCGCCTTCATGGACTTGGGTTAGCAGTCCGAATCCCCTTAGCGCTTGCACCCGAAACTTGGCTTGATATGAAAAACTCTCACACCCCTACCACCCCCGCTGATCATGGAGCGTTGCCCCAGTGGGAAGTAACAGACTTGCCTGCCCCCCCGCCCTTTGGTCCCCGTAACATGATGCGGATCATCGGCCCCGGAGCGATTATGGCGGCGACATCCGTCGGCGGCGGCGAATGGCTCGTCGGGCCGGCGGCGGCAGTTAAATACTCGTCCTCGATCTTTCTGATCGTCACGGTTGCAATCGTGTTGCAGGTTATCTTCAACCTCGAAGCGATCCGCTACACGCTCTACACCGGAGAGCCTATCTATGGCGGGATCATGCGTCTTAAACCGGGGCCGAAATTTTGGGCCGGATTCTATATCGTGCTCGGATTCTTCCAGTTGGGCTGGCCCGCGCTGGCGGGGACGGCGGCGGCAACACTCCTGAGCGCCTGGCTGGGCCAGGTTCCCGGTGTGGGCGATAGGGAGAGCCTGGCGTGGATCGCCACCGTGTTGATTCTCGTCGTCGTCCTGATTCTCTCCTTCGGCGGAACCATCGAACGGATGCTTGAGTATTTCGCGTGGACGATGCTGGCAGTCGTCTTCTGCTTTTTGCTATTCGTAAACCTTGCTTATGTACCGGGGGCGCACTGGTGGACGACTTTTAAGGGCTTCTTTCAATTTTCAGGATTGCCCCAGCCCATTGACTGGGCCTTGATCGGCGCGCTCGCGGCGACGGCTGGCTCCGGGGGCTTGGGAAACCTGACGGTGACAAACTGGGTGCGCGACAAAGGCTTCGGGATGGGCGCGAAAGTCGGCGCGATTCCGAGCGCCATCGGCGGCCACCAGATTCAACTCTCACACGTCGGCAAGGTGTTTGAAACGACGGAAGCGAATCTTCAGCGCTGGCGCGAGTGGATGCGCTACGTGCATGCAGATCAGATTTGGGTGTGGGGATTGTTCTGTTTCCTCGGCATGTACCTCAATGTGAATCTTGCGACCTACATCGTTCCGCACGGCACAGATTTGCAAGGCTTGGCCGCTGGTGCTTATCAGGCCAAGTATCTCTCCGAGCAGATTTGGCCCGGCTTCTGGTTCGTGACGTTGTTCAACGGCTTCTGGATTCTCTTCAAAACCCAGCTCGGCAACACTGACATACTGGTTCGCACCGTGACCGACTGTTTGTGGATGTCGAGCGGCAGACTGCGCATCCAAAAAGGCGGCATACGAAAAATCTACTATGGCATTCTGGCAGCATTCTCAGTTTGGGGAG
>JACCTF010000923.1 GCA_013812565.1 Pyrinomonadaceae bacterium
GCGGGTTTCGTGACCGTTAAAACAGTTACATTCATTGACAAGTTTTTGCCGTGTTTCCGAATTAACCGAGCCGTCCTACGCCACGTCGTTGGCTTCTTTACCTCTTTCCATGACACAGATTAATTCCTGATGGGCTTCGATAAAGCAAAGGCTGTGCGTGCCGCTGAGAAGCACCTTGGGCAAGGCAAGATTCCAGCAGCCATTCAAGAGTACCGTAAGATTGTCGAGCAGGACAAAAGCGATTTCACTGCGCTTAACATGCTCGGCGATCTTTACGCGCGCGTCGATAAAAAAGATGAAGCTATAAAGTGCTTCACCGGACTCGCTGAACACTACCGCGATCAGGGCTTTGCTTTGAAAGCCATCGCGATGTACAAAAAGATTAGTCGCCTCAACCCGGATGCTTCAGATGTCGCGGGCAAACTCGCGGCGCTCTACGAACAGCAAGGACTCTTCGCCGAAGCTCGCGCGCAATATCTCACAGTCGCAGAAACTCATTCACGCGCCGGACAAACGCGCGAAGCCCTGAGTGTGCTGCAGCGCATCGCTGACCTAGACCCGCGCAACACGGAGATTCGTCTGCGGCTTGCTGAAAGCTATCTGCGCGAAAAATTAATGGCCGAGGCAGCGAAGACTTTTACCGAAGCCGGTCAGCAGTTCCTCGCACGCAGTGATTACCAAAATGCGCTGGCCGCTTACACCCGCGCACATGATCTGAATCCGCAAGATTATGCTGTGTTAAGCGGTTTGACCCAAGCGTACTGCGCGCTCGGAACAGCGACCGAAGCAGCCGCTGCACTAGAACGCGCCGTGGCCGAGCAGCCTGCCGATAGGGAACTGCTTTCAATGCTGGTTAATGTGTATCTGGAAGCGGAGGATGCGCAAGCTGCCGAGCGAATTACAGACGATCTCGTCAAGCTTGATCCGCCCAGTTACGCGCGCTCGCTTGATGTCGCCCGCCTCTACCTTAAGCAAGACAAAGCAGAGCAGACAACGCGCGTCCTTACGCAGATTATCGAACCGGCGCTGGCCGGGCGCGAAGAAGACGCGCTTGTTAATCTGCTAAACGAAACGCTCGCGCATGATCCCCAAAAATTGGACGCACTGCAGATGCTGGTGCGCATACACACGTGGCAACGCGACGATGACAAGCTGCGCACGGTGCTCGAACAATTAGCGGAGGCGGCCCGCCGAGCTACGCTTGAAGCTGATGAGCGTGATGCGCTCACGCAACTTGTGCGGCTGGTGCCGGATGAACCGAGCTACCGTGAGCGGCTTAGTGCTGTGGGCGGCGCGCTTGATAGCTTTGATGTGATGGAAGACACCCTCGCGCCCTCTGAAGAAGTGCCGACGTTTGAGAACTTTGTCTTAACCGACGAAGCGCATACCGCTCGTGACTCAGAGGCGGCTGGCCCAGAAGCTTTGGTTGGGAAGGGCAGCGATTTTGAATGGAACTCGGTTGCGCCCGAAGCTTCAGATTTCGCTCCAAGCCCAGCGGCTTCATTCGCCGACTTGAACGCAGAGTTTGCAGACGTTGCTGCTCCGCTTCATCTCTCAACAGTGCAGGCGGCCGCGCCGGACGAACAAGAAGGTTTTCAGGAAGTAGATTTCAACTTCTCTATCGAAACGCCATCTGTCGAGAAGCCATCTGCCGCGACCGAGGGGGCGGGCGGGCAGACGCCCCCAGCAGACGCGCGCCTCGAAGCATTGCTTGCGCAGGAACTGGAGAGCGTCGACTTCTACATTGCGCAGGGCTACCAAGACATCGCGCGTGACACGCTCGAGATTCTCGAAAAACAGTACGGCGCGCACCAAGGGATCGAAGCGCGTCGCGGGCAGCTAGGTTTGACTGCGACCCCGCCGCCCACGTCCTTCGCAGAGGCTGAGCCGGTAGCAACGGAGACATCTAGCTTCTCCGATTTTGCGCAGTACGAGATTACAACTCCTGAGGCAATACCGGCGGAAGCAGACGAGACAGAAGCAGACGAAATCGAAGTAGACGCAGTGTTTGCGGAACTTGCTGCAACAGCGCCCGCTTCCTCGAACACGGCAATCAACTCGCCACCCGTGATTGCGCAACCAACGATTGACGCCGGACTGGCCGCGGTCTTCGACGAGTTCCGCGCTGCCGTGGAAGAAGAAGATCCGCTGCCGACTGCCGATTACGAAACGCACTACAACCTTGGCCTCGCCTACAAAGAGATGGATTTGATGGATGATGCCATCGAGGAGTTTCAAGCAGCCGCGAGCATAGTTGCGCCGCAGGATGGCACGTCTCGCTACCTACAGTGTTGTAACTTGCTCGGCCATTGCTTTATGAGTAAAGGTATGGGACGACTTGCGGCGATGTGGTTCCAGCGAGGTTTGGATGCGCCGGGCCACACTGAGGATGAATATCAAGCGCTGCGCTTCGAACTCGGGACAGCCTACGAACAGATGGGCGATCTCGATCATGCTCTTGATATGTTCACAGAGGTTTACGGCATCGACGTTTCATACCGCGGCGTAGCAAATAAACTACGCGAACTGCAAGCGCAAAAACGGTGACAAGTAAACAGTGACAAGTAACAAGCTAAGACAAAAGTTGCTTTAGTTTCTCACTCGTCACTGTTCACTTGTCACTTGTCACTGTTTATCTTATGTCGGCCAAGCTGACTCTTATTTTCTACATCGTGCTATGCCTCGAAACGGGCATTGTGCTTACCATTTTGCCGTGGGTTCATCCGTTTGGGTTGGGAGATTGGGGAGACAACTACTTTCTGTTGTACGCGGCACAGAAGACCGGCTTGCAGGGTTTGCAGCAGGCCGTATCATCTGGGTGGGTACGTGGCGCGGTGACTGGGCTGGGCCTGCTCAATCTGGCGATGGCTTGTTGGGAGATCGCGCATTTCCGGCACACGGCGCGCGCCTTGCGGGTTCAAACCAGACAGGTGCAGATGGGTGAAACTTACGGTTCGAAAGAGACAGATCGATTTACCGAAGCCGCTCCTTTACCTGATTACCAGCGGCGCGACGACCGAGCGAACCACTCCGACGAGTGAAGATTTTGCCCGACTCATCGGGCTGGTTCAAGCAGCCGTCCAAGCCCGCATCGACCTCATTCAAATCCGCGAAAAACAGTTGTCGGCACGCACGCTTCATTATCTCGCCATACGTGCAGTTGAGATCACACGCGGCAGTGTCACGCGCCTGCTTGTCAATGATCGGGCCGACATCGCACTGGCGAGCGGTGCTGACGGCGTGCATCTCACTTCCACGTCGCTTGACGCAACAGTAGTGCGCCGAACCTTCGGCAGCGATCTATTGATCGGAGTCTCCACGCATTCTTTAGAGGAAGCCGCAGCCGCACGCCGGGGCGGGGCAGACTTCGCCGTCTTTGGTCCGGTCTTCAAAACTCAATCGAAGCCTTTGCAGGGCACGCCGCTTGGTCTCGATAGTTTGAGCGAAGCGACACGTGCGCTTGCTCCGTTTCCGCTCATCGCGCTCGGCGGCATAACGATGCAGAACGCGCATGAGGCGCTTCGGGCAGGGGCCGCCGGGGTCGCTGCCATCGGGTTGTTCAGCGACGAGCAGAGACTTCAAGAGATCGTGCGTGAGATGAAAGCCGGCAAGTAGAATTTAAAGCTTATTTCTACTGAGTACAGGGGACGTGGCGGTTCACCACAGAGAGCACAGAGATGGCACATGCTCTGTGTAAACTCCGTGTCCTCTGTGGTGAGTAATAACTTTACCTGCACCCAAGTACAATATCGCTCTGTAGCGTAGAAATGCAGACGAGATGAACATGACGAACACTCATCCAAACCAGCCGCTTGTTGCGCTGACCATCGCCGGTTTCGATCCTTCGGGCGGAGCAGGCGTCATCGCCGACATCAAGACGTTCACACAGTTTGGATGCTTCGCAACAGCAGCGGTGACATCGTTGACCTTTCAGAATACGACGAACGTCTTTGGCGCAGTACACCAAACGGCTGAGGCTGTACGCAGGCAGGTGTTGCCTATTATTGAAGACTTCCACATCGCAGGAGTGAAGACCGGCATGTTGCCGACAAGAGAAGTCATCAATGAAGTTGCGCGCCTCTTTCGCGAAACTGAGTTGCCGATGCCTGTGGTTGATCCGGTGGTACGTTCAACCTCCGGCTACGATTTGATAGACGACGAAGCGCTTCGAGCATTAATAGTGGAACTCCTGCCACTGGCCCGCGTCCTCACGCCCAACATCCCGGAAGCTGAACGTATCACGGGTTTACGCATCACGAATGAAGACGGCATGCGGCGAGCTGCGCAACTGCTGCGCGAGATGGGCGCACGCGCCGTGCTCGTTAAAGGCGGCCATCTCGCGGGGGAAGCGCTGGATGTGCTTGACGAACATGGTCTGATCACTCTCTTTCGTGAAGCAAAGATAGAGACGACGGCAACGCACGGAACCGGATGCACGCTCGCCGCCGGAATCAGTGCGTGTCTTGCGCGCGGGATGGATTTGCGATCAGCCGTCGGCGCAGCCAAACGCTTTGTCACTGATGCCATCCGTCACGCGCCGCAACTCGGGCGCGGTCACAGCCCCATTAACCACAGCGTTCCTGTGCGCTTTGATCCATGAGGTGTAAACGGGAAGTGAAGGGCAGTAGAGGGTCAACAAAGGGAAAAGTGAAAGGATCAGAAAAAGTTCGGAGTACCGCCTTCAAGCGGCTTGTGTCGTGTTCAAGTCACCATCCGCCTGAAGGCGGTACTCCGAACTCTCCACTAAATTACTGCGCTTCCTCAATGGTGACTTTCTCCATCGTCACTGGTGAAGTTGGCTTGTCGCCGCGGTCAGTTTCGGTAGCAGCGATTGAGTCAACCACATCCTGACCTTCGATGACGCGCCCGAAGATCGTGTAGTTCGGCGGAAGATTGTAGTCCGTGTGCATGATAAAGAATTGCGAGCCGTTGGTGTTTGGGCCAGCGTTTGCCATCGCGACAGTGCCTGCTTTGTAGCCACGACTGTAAACCTCCGATGAGCGATTGATCTCATCTGGAAAGCGCCCGCCCGAGGCGGATTCGCCGCCACGCCCTGTTCCTGTCGGGTCGCCGCCTTGAATCATGAATCCTTTGATCACGCGGTGAAATCCAACGCCGTCGTAGTAGCCGCGCTCAGCGAGCAGACGAAAGTTTTCGGTTGTCTTCGGCGCATCCTCCTCAAGTAGCTCGAAGCGGATAATGCCTTTGTTAGTTTCGATGTTTACAATTCGATTTGCCATTTCTTCTCCTTCTCATTGATGTAAAACGTGCGCCGCTCCTCACAAACTCTTTCAGCGCTCGGCACGCAAGATGAATCGTTCGATTGCTTCGGCGACACCGTCCTCATCGTTACTCGCCGTAAGATGAAAGCTTTGAATATCGCGCAAAGGAGGCGCCGCGTTGCCCATCACTACGCCGGTTCCGGCGTAGTGAAGCATCTCTAAATCGTTAAAGTTATCGCCGACCGCCATCACCTCTTCACGCGCCAGATTATATTCGATTGCTACAGCCGCAAGCCCCGCGCCCTTTGATGCTTCCGGGTGCAGCACGTCGAGCAAAGCGAAGTCTTGTTTCGGATAGATTGTGCTCAACACTTTTACTTTTGATGCGAGGGTGCGCTCCAAAGATTCGCCGAGACGCTGAATGCTCGCACAGGTGCCGCTGAAAGCGATGTGCACCGGCGCGTGATCGAGATATTCTTCCAGAGAGGGAACGCGCCGCACCGCTTCTTCAGCTTCACTTCCAACAACGCGGCGCGACCACTGGATGTATTTCGCGAGCGCGTGATTGTCTTCGCTGATGTAGTCATAGACCAGCAGGCCAGTGCCCACTGGATCATCGCTGACCATTGGATCAGCTCCGTGCGTGCGACCGATGTGCAGCACCTTGTGCGCTTCAGCGAGCGGCAACAAACGAGCGGCCACCGTCTCCAGTGTCCGCGCATGTTTGGTGAGCGCACCGTTGTGCGAAATGACGGGCACATCAAGGCCGAGTTTAAGCGCAAGTGGGCGCGCATCGCGAAAGCGACGACCGGTTACGATTGCCACGCGTACGCCTTGTTTGCGTGCCGCCTGAATCGCATCTTGGTTATGCTGTGTTATTTCACCACGTGAGTTGAGCAGCGTCCCGTCGAGATCGAGCGCAAGTAAGCGTATTGCCATGCGAAGCTGTGTCTTGTCTTTCTACTTTTATGCTTGGTGCAAACTACCCGATTTGAGTTCGAAACACAATTTCGCATCTTTTGGAATAACAGTTCGGAGTGCGAAGTTTGGGGTTTGAAGTAGAAGAAAGATTGAGCGCGAGCGACTTGGAACTCCACACTGCGAACTTCATACTCCGCAACTTTTACATTTTAAATTGAGGCGTGCAGACACGAATGATGAAAAAGCTCCCAAACCTTTTGATCTTGTCTTGACAAACTCACCCGGTTAGCTTTCAATCCTCTAGCGGCACGACCATGCCCGCCTCCAAGTGGTCGAAAATGTGCCAGCGCCCGGATGCTTCACAAACAGGCGCTCGAAGTGACCTCTCCTCAAATCATCCGCTCTAATGCCCACGAGAGCGCAGTTAAGGACACGAAGATGTCGGCTCCTTCCAGCACTTCCATAAAAAGCGCCACGCTACTCATTGTCGATACGGACGAGAGCGTATGTGACAGTTTACGCTGCACGTTTGAGAGCGAGGGGCACCGCGCCATTACTGCGACCAATGCATCTTCAGCGCTAAGCCTGATTTATCAGGAACGTTGCGATCTAATCGTGCTTGCCGTGGAGATGCCTGGTGTTGATGGTCTCGCTTTGTGCCGTCTGCTTCGCGCTCAGGAAAAGACGAAACATCTGCCTATTATTTTAACGTCAGCGCGCGACGGTGAAGATCGCAAGGTCGAAGCATTCTTCGCTGGAGCCAATGACTTTGTGACTAAACCTTTGGCTCCGCGTGAACTATTGTTACGTGCCGGCGCACACCTTGAAGCTGCCGAGCGTGAACAGGCGCTGATGGGCAGCAACCGTGAGCTTGGCTTTCTCTCAGACCTCGGCCGTGGGCTTCTGTGTACGCTTGAACCTTTACAGGTCGCGCGCCGTGTTGCAGGCGCAACATACGAAAGCGCAAACCCCGCGCTGTGTGCGGCGGTGGTTTGGCTTGAAGCAACAACTCCTCCGATGACGTGCGTCTTTGATCGTGAGGGAATCGCCGAAGGTGATTCGCTTATTCATCTAGGGCGACTCAAAGCATGGCTCCAGAGTGCGCCGGCAGCTTCGGTGCGTAGCGAGACGGGCGAGCAATTCCTGTTGCGCGATATGCAGCATCGCGTTGAGTACATTGCGCCCTTGCGCTTCGGCGCAACCACGCTCGGCGCGCTTATTGTCGCTTACGATACGCCGGAAGAATGCACTGAGACGGAAAGCCGCCTGGTGGATGCGGCGGCGCAACTCGCGGCACTGGCAGCGCATATTTCTTCGCTTTACGAAGCGGCGCGTTTGTCTTCGATTACGCTTGCGAAAGAAGTTGAGCAGCGCACTGCCGAAGCCGAAGCGCAACGCAGGTTTACCGAAGCGATCATCGATAGCCTGCCGGTTTCGCTTCACGCCATAAATCGCAATTACGAGATTGTCGCGTGGAACCGCAACCGCGAACTCGGCGGACAGGGCGTGCCGCGCGGTGAAGCTATGGGCCGCAGCATCTTCAATGTGCTGAGCCGTCAGCCGCGCGCTCTGCTCGAAGATGAGTTTGCGCGCGTCTTCTCGACCGGGGAAATTCAGCGTATTGAACAAGAGAGTATTGGACCAGACGGCGCGAGAAAGCACTGGATGATCAGCAAGATTCCGATGCACGCCGAGGCCGGGGAAATCTCACACGTGATTACGGTCGGCGAAGATGTCACGGCGCGCGTCGAAGCGAACCGCGCCGTGGCGCGCACCGAAAAGTTGGCGGCCGTCGGACGGCTCGCCGCCGGCGTTGTGCATGAAATAAATAATCCGCTTGCCACAATCTCCGCGTGCGCGGAGGCACTGGAAACGCGCGCCGCGGCAGGCTCCTTCGATTCGTCGCTGGACGCAGGCGACCTGCGCGAATATCTCGGATTGATTCACAGCGAAGCTTTTCGCTGCAAAAGAATCACCAATGGTCTGCTGGACTTCAGCCGCGCACGCGCCGGACAGCACACGCCAATCGATCTCGCAGAACTGCTCGAGTCCGTAGCCCGACTAATTACTCATCAGCGGCGCAGCAAGAACATCGACATCCACGTTGAAGCAGCAGAGAATCTGGCGCTGGTTTCCGGTGACCACGGTCAACTACAGCAAGCAGTGATTGCTTTAGCAGAAAACGCGATTGATGCGATGCCCGGCGGCGGCATGCTTGGGCTTTGTGCGCGCCACCAGGGAAGCGCAAACGTCGTGGTTGAAGTAAGCGACACCGGCATCGGCATTCCGCTTGAGAATCGAACGAAGATTTTTGATCCATTCTTCACTACGAAGGAAGTCGGAGCGGGTACGGGTCTTGGGTTGTCTGTGACTTACGGCATTGTCACAGAACACCAGGGGCGCATCAGTGTGGAATCTACAGTTGGACGCGGAACAGTTTTTACGATCGCGCTTCCAATCATTTCTAATAATGGAGATAAAACGATTTGAGCGATACGCGATCAGTGAAGCTGCTTGTCGTTGATGACGAAACTCCGCTCCGCTCAGTAATTCAAAAAGAGCTTGAGCGTTTGGGCTATGAAGTGCAATCTGCAAGTGACGGCGAGGCGGCTCTGCGTCTTCTTGAAGAAGGAGCGGTCGATGTCCTTATGACTGACATCAAGATGCCGCGGATGGATGGCATGGAGCTACTGCGCCGGGTACGCGAACGCCTTAACCCGCCGGAGGTGATTATGCTCACCGGCTTCGCGACCATCGAGACGGCGATTGAGGCGATGAAGCTCGGCGCTTACCATTATCTAACGAAACCTTACCGCATTGCCGAGCTCGACGCGCTCGTCCAGCAAGCGGTGGAGAAACGCCGTCTGCGCGTTGACAACCAACGGCTGCGCGCGCAACTGGCTCGTCAAACGGAGATGCCGGAGATTGTCTACACGTCTGACGTGATGAGGGAAGTCCTGCGTCTGGTCGAGCGGGTTGCGCCATCGGATGCGTCCGTGCTCGTCGTCGGCGAGTCGGGGACTGGCAAGGAGTTAATCGCGCAGGCGGTTCATCGACTGTCGCAACGCGCGAGCGCATCTTTTGTCGATCTCAACTGCGCCGCGCTACAGGAGACGCTGCTTGAATCAGAACTCTTCGGTCATGAAGCCGGGGCATTCTCCGGCGCGAAGGCACGCAAGCTCGGGCTGTTCGAACTCGCCGATAACGGTACGATCTTTCTCGACGAAGTGACGGAACTGCCCGCCGGACTGCAATCAAAGTTGTTGCGTGCCATCGAGACGCGCTCGTTCTACCGCGTCGGCGGCGTGCGTAAAGTACAAGTCAGCGTCCGCATCGTAGCGGCGACAAACCGCAGCATCGACGAGTTCGTTGCCGACGGGAAGTTCCGCGCCGATCTTCTTTATCGTATCAACGGTTTTCAGATCACGCTACCCAGTCTGCGCGAACGTCCCGAAGACATCGAACCGATCGCGCAACACTTGATAAAACAACTTGGCGGCGCCCATCCGCCTGAACTCACCCCCGAAGCGCTCACCGCCCTGCGCGCTTACCAGTGGCCCGGCAACGTGCGCCAACTACGCAACTGTCTGGAGCGCGCCATGATTCTTGCCAACAATGGAAGGATCACGACGAGCGAGTTGCCGCCGGAAGTAGCACGTCCTGCAACTGTTGCGATGGTTGCTGCCCTTCAACCGTTTTCACTCCAAGCTGCGACAAATGGCGTGGCGAACCAGCTTCCGGCAACATCTTCACTGCGTGACCTTGAACGGCAGCAAATTATCGCTGCCCTTAAGGAAACAAACTGGCACCGCGGGAAGACGGCTGAGATACTCGGCATCTCACCATCGACGCTCTACCGCCGATTGCGCGACTACAACCTCGACGTCCATCACTGAGATTTCTCTACAGTTCTTACACGGTGTGAAACTCAGCCATCTGTGATGTAACGATAAATCGCCCGCAAGGTATTCTGACCTTGCGGGCGATTTGTTTGTTCAAGCTACCTCGGCAAAGTGTGCCGGTGAAACTCTGTGGAGTGTCGCTCGCTGAACTACACTTTTGCCTCGCTCTTGTTGCTCCGGCGGCGCATCTTTGCGGCAATTCCGGCAAGGCCAGTGCCGAGCAGAAGCATCGTCGCTGGTTCAGGAACCGGCGCAGCGTTGTTTGCTGTCGCTATATTAAGCTTGATGCCATCGTTCCAGTAATGGCAGTCCGGGTCGAAGCCAAGGGCAATGGCATTGTTAGTTGAGAAGGACGTGTTCAGCAGTTGCAGTTGCTGTGCGTTGAACGTAAAGGTAAAGTCTTTGCCATTTGTCGTACGCGTCCAACCTGATGCAAGCGCAATGCTTTTGTTTTCGTTTGCGGAATCTTTGAATCCAGACGGCGCGGTAAGCAATGTTCCATTACTCGCGAAGTAGTTGCCGTCACCTCGATCTCCAACGTTGTCCCTATATTCCTTTACTCCTCCTTGCCCAATACTCTGGCCGCCAGCGGGCAGCGGATGGTTGAGCAAGCTGATATAGAGGATGTTGGCGTTATCATTCCAATTACGAAAGTTACTGAAGGTGAGCGTTGCCGCTGTGATTGACGAGCTTTGTGGATTGAATTTCATGTTGTTTAAATCTCTCGTATTCGTATCAACCGTCCACGCATAAGCTCGATAGTGATCCAAATCATTCAAATCTGTAGGATTAGGTTGAAAGGTCAACGTGTCGGCTGCGGCAAGCACAGGCATCATAGACAGGATGGCAAGGCTAAAAAGAGACATGAATATCTTTTTCATGGGGCGACTCTCCATATCTTGATTCAAAGTATTGTTTTGTTGGTGGAAGATTCCCGAGTGGGTTTGTTTCGGAAACCAGTAGGTTCTAACAACTCTATGGCAGCTTTTGTATGCTCCTTCGAGCTTATCATCAGAAAAGGTTCAAGGGAGAGGCTTTTCCACAAAAAATCGGATCACTGGAACAATGTTCCGCAAAAGTGGGGAAATAGTGGGTGAAACTGCTTTGATCTTGCGTGGAAGTGTCGACGGAAATTCTAGCGGGAGATGAAAGGGCAGCCGCCACCACCGGTGTGTTTCGTGTCGAGGTAGGTGCGCGCTTCCCAGAGTTCGGGAAAGAACTTTTTGTTGAGCGTCGTCTGCAAGTAGCCAACACCCTCGGTGCCGCCGGTGCCGAACTTAGCGCCGACCATACGCTCGACCATTCGAACGTGATGCACGCGCCATAACTGAAAATACTCGTCATGCGCGATCAAGCCTTCTGCAAGTTGAAATTCTTCGTAAACGCTTTCGAGGTGCGTTAGCAGTTCAACCACCGCGCGCGTGCGCTTGTCGTAGGCAATCTGGCGTTCCTCCGGGCTGAGCGTCTGCTGGTCCAGTGGCGCATCCAGTCCGCGACGATTAAGCAATTGGAAGAAAGCATCGCTGAGCGTGGGCGCGGCAAGGCGCGCTTCTAAACGTTTGTAAGCAAATTCTTCGTTACGGAAACCGTGTAGTACGCTTTCGTCTTTCAACCCCGAGGCGAATTCGATTTCGTGAAACTGCATTGATTGGAAACCGCTCGCCGGGTTCAAGTCATCACGAAAGCCGAGAAAGCCCATCGGCGTCATCGTCTCCAGGATATGAATCTGTTGGACGAGAATCTTTTCGATCTCGACAACGCGAAGCAGGGCGCGCACGGCCAGCCGCAAACGATCTGCGTTCATGTGCGCGATACCTGAATCTATCTCATGCAACATCAGCTTGAACCATAGTTCGTAGGTTTGGTGGATGGTAATAAACAGCAGTTCGTCGTGGTGCGCCGGATCAGAGAGACAATCCTGTAACCGGATGAGGTCTGCCACGCGCAAATAGTTGTTATAGGAAAGCGACGCGCGTTTGCCGTACTCATCAACCATCTTGCTCTCCGCTTCCGTTTGAAAATTACACCTTCCAGTAACGCAACTAATATGTCAGTAACCATGATCGAAGTTTCTTCGCTTGATTTGCACCGGCACGTTTATGGCACGCCAGCGTTACAACAAAAAACCACCCGCAAAGTTTAACATGTAAACCCTGCGGGTGGTTTCTCTCTCGTCCGAGTTCTTACGAGCGAACCGTTTATGTAATCTCCGAAATAACGCTCGCGAACTACACCTTTTCTTCGTTCTTGTCGTTTTTGCGACGGCGCATTTTCGCGGCAATTCCGGCAAGGCCGGTGCCGAGCAGAAGCATCGTCGTTGGTTCGGGAATCGCGGTTCCGGTAAGAACAAGGCGGTGATCGTTGAAATCGGTATCGATTTCGTAACGGAATGAATCCTCAAACCGGACGTTCAACCCTCGCGGAATAGACGAGTTACCAGCAAAGGTTGTTATTTGAGTGTGGAGAAACCCATCAGGATTACGGGCCGCGTCTCCAGAGAAGTATGACCGCATAGTACCCACATTCGGGCCAACTGTTTCGGTTACATTCAACCTAAAGACAAGTTCTTGGCCCGCGGGAACAAACCCGATGTTAACGGATTGCCCAGGTGTTGCAGTGAAGTTGTTGAAGAGCGTTAGGTTGCCTGCCGCATCCGGGTTGTTCCCGGTATAAACGCTAACGCTAGTGTAAGCTGCTTCAGAACCCTCAAAATAAACCGTGTAGTCTTCTCCGATAGAAACTACATTGCTGCCGGTCGTAGTGATGGGGTCTGCTTTGACTAAGCTTGTGCTAGCACCAAACAAAAGCAGCAGAAGTGACAAGCTCATAACGTGGGTGGGAAGCGCGCGAAACGCTTTGCCCAGCATGTTATTTCGCCGGTGAGTGGCTTTGATGTCGTTAATTTGATTCATGTCCTCTTTGTTCTCCATAGACTTTATAGTCTATCTTGGCTTGGGGTCTCTAAATAATCTAGGGAGAGTGTAGATCGTTAGTTGTTTAGTTGTATTGGATGTGAACTTGTTTAAGGCGGCCACATCATGCGTTATTGCCACGACAAATGTCAAGAAACTATCAATCAAACTGGGCTTCCAGAATTCTACAGAATAAATGAGCAACTTTTTCTGTATCGTTCTTTGACACTTAAAGCAGCACGCAAATGCTTAGCAATCTTCGGACCATAATTTCGGTTTTGGATTGAAGACACATTTGCACAGTTAGCTTCTGCCGCGCGCAAGTTACAGGCGGCTTGAGAAGGCAGAGCGAACAAGCGTGCCGTACCCGCTTGCTATATTCCATTGCTGCTCCTGCTAGGAGACTGTTGCAACTGCTTCATGCGCGGCATAGGTGCGGGTGTCTATAATGTTAAGCATCTCGCTGATGAGGGTTTCCAGTTCATTATCCATAGTGTAGAAGTGCGGCGAGATGCGAATGCCTGCGCCGGGGCGGTAGTCAACCAAAATCTCACGGTGAACCAGTTCACGTGTCACTGCTGCCGCATGCTCGACACCCACTGTGATTGTACCGCCACGCTGGGCGGCATCACGTGGGCTTGTCACAGCAAAGCCCGCTTGCTCGGCCAGTTCAATCAGCCGTGAGGTTTGCCGCACGCTCTTAGCGCGAATCGCTTCAACGCCGATCTGGTTGATAATCAGGTAGCCGGATTGTGCGGCGTAGAGCGCAGGGATCCCCGGCGAGCCATGAAGAAAGCGCGTGATGTTCGGAGCATAGCGAATCGGCCCAGCGTCGAAAGCAAACGGTGCTTCATGCGCCATCCACCCGGTCACCCTAGGTTCCAACCGTTCGTGCAGGCGCGGATGCACGTACAGATAACCTGCCCCTGGTCCACCGCAGAGCCACTTCACTGAGCCGCCCGTAGCAAAATCAACGTCCAAATCTTTGACGCTGAACGGCACTGTGCCCGCTGATTGATATGTATCAAGCACGACGAGCGCGCCCATTTCGTGAGCGCGTTCGGTGATGCGGCGGACATCCTGCAAAAAACCGCTCTTGAAGAGGACATGCGAGATAGGAACAAGCAACGTCTCCTCATCAATCGCGGCAAGCAGACGCTCATTTGAAACCGTGATGCCGTCGTCAGATGGAACAACCTCAATGCGAATACTTCCATCACGAGCGTGCGCTTCATAAACGTACATTACAGAAGGAAACTCAAGTCCCGAATAGACGATCTTGTTCCGCCTTCGCTCTCGTTTGTGCGAACCCTTTATCTCCGCAAAGCACGAAAGGATAATGGATTGACACACAGAAACATTTTGGTGCATCACGACCGTGCCGGGGTCTGCGCCAATGATGCGCGCCACTTCATCGCCAACCGTGAGCGGCATCTCCCACCAGCCTTCAGTCCACGCCCGCACGCCCCGCGTCGCCCACATCTCAGCATAATCGTGCATGCGGTCGAAGACCGAGCGAGGCATCGCACCCAAACTGTGTGAGATCAAATAAACACTTTGATCCAGAATCGGAAACTGTGATCGCCACTCAAGAAGTTCGTCAGTCATAAAATAAGGATGGAGACTGGAGACAGGAGTCAGAATTCAGAATAAGAGCGGCTCCTCCAAAAAGTGATGAGTAAAAAGTTAACTCACTACTCATCACTCATCACTCGATTACCGTCCTGAGAAACGCGGAGGTCGTTTCCCTAAAAAGGCACTGACGCCTTCACGAGCATCTTGTGACTGAAAACATCGAAGCTGTGCCTCAGTCTCATACTTAATCATACCTTCAAGGCTCGCGCCGGCGTTGCTCATATAGACCGCATGCTTGACTGCGGCAATGCACGCGGGCGGACTGTCGCGCAAACGTTCGGCGAGTCGGCGTGTCTCTGTGGCAAGTTCTTCGTCCGGCACCACGCGGTTGACAATCCCCCAGTGCAGAGCTTGTTCCGAGTTAATTGCGTCGCCGAGGAAAAACATTTCGCACGCGATGTTGGTCGGCACAATGCGCGGCAGAAAGTAAGTTCCGCCCCAATCAGGATGCATTCCCGCACGCACAAATGATTGACTGAATGTCGCCGACTGCGAAGCGATGCGAAGATCGCATGCCAGCGCGAGACTAAAGCCTGCGCCAGCGGCAGCGCCGTTGATCGAAGCGATGACAGGCTTCTGCATCTGCCTGATAGCCGTTACCACACGGCGCGCGGCACCCAACATACGGGCG
>JACCTF010000924.1 GCA_013812565.1 Pyrinomonadaceae bacterium
GCTAACCGTGGTTTACGAAGACCAGCGATTCTTTGAGGGACCATGCTGGGATCCTGTCACAGGGAAACTTTATTTCACCGCATTTGCTAAGGACAACCAGCAGATACTTCGTCTCGATGCGCCCGGCAAGGCGTCCGTCTGGATGGATCAAACGAAAGGCATCAACGGCACTCAACTCTCACGGCAGGGAAGAATGCTTGGAGCGCAAGCATACGGCCACAATCTAATGAGCATAAAGATTGGACCCACTGGACCGGAGGATGTTAAGAGCCTCACCGGAAGCTTCGAGGGCATCCCTTACATTCAACCGAACGATGTCGCGGAGTCGCCGACGACCGGGGCCATCTATTACACCGACCCGAACTTTGCTGGCAAGACTCGCAGCGCCGTCTACTACCTCAACACCGAAGGCACGGTCAGGCGCATTATCGACCATCTGAAGCTTCCGAACGGCGTCGAGGTTTCAAACGACGGACGCACGCTCTACGTCAGCGACAGTTTTGAGAAGCGCATCTACTCATACATGATCCTCGCCGACGGCACAGTCGATCAGGGGAAAGTGAAAATCTTCTTCGACCCACGCACCGAGAACATGAACGATCCCGACGGCATGTGTGCGGATGGAGCGGGCAATCTCTACTTTGCGATGCGCGGCGGGATATGGGTTGTGTCGCCCGAAGGTAAAAGCTTAGGAATGATTCCTGTACCAGAGTTTTGCAGCAACGTCACCTTCGGCGGCCCCGACGGCACGACGCTCTACATCACCTGTGACAAGAAACTCTACAGCCTTCAGATGAAAGTAAAAGGCGCGCAGTTCAAATAACGTGTATACGTTGTTAGGCGCTTTCGCACAGTGATTAAAAAACCGTATGCATCCTAATAACTTTTACGCAAACTATTATAGCTACGAAAAGCGTGATGAGGTCTTCGTGATTATGAGCTTCGCGCCGGAGTTCGATAGTCGGTGGGTGGAGATCATAGAACCGTTAGTCTCTAAACAGCTAAAGTTAAAAGCTAATCGAGTAGACTACAACCTCTCAGGGGAATCGATCGTCTTCGATATAATGGATGGCATAGCACATGCCCGTCTTGTTATTGCAGATATTACGTCAACTCAGATGTCAGACGTTACGGGAACGGTTTGGCCGCAACGAAATGGAAATGTGATGTGGGAACTTGGCATCGCACACACCATGCGTGTACCTAATGACGTGCTCGTGATTCGATCAGATAATCAACCAAGTATATTTGATCTAACCCAGTTTCGTGCGTTCACTTATGATCCAACACAGGTCGGCGAAGCACTACATTCCCTTGAATTCTTAGCACAAGATAGGCTGCGAGCGACGAAACAGGATCAGGATGCCTATGTCACTCGCTGTGCTGGTTCACTTGATCCTGCTTCCCTCAATTTCCTTTTGAGTTCTATGCCTTTTGATGGAAGGGAATTTACGATAACTTCCAGTCTCATTAATGTTATTGGATCCTCAAGACTCTTTGAACTGGGGCTTATTAGAATTTCTTCAGTTCAAGGAATCAAAGCTGCGAATGAGAATGACTCCCCGGTTGAGGTCAAGTCAGTCCTGTCCCATATGAAGAGGGGTACTAAAAACACTGCTGCCATGCTGCTTAGCGGATACAGTGTAATCTCCTCAGCCTTGGTTTGTGCGTGGTCGCTAAACAAAAAGACGAACCCTCCGGCATCAGTTAGACTGATGCTGCACACATTTCCAAAAGGAGGATTCGTCCCGTGGAGTCTAGCACGGTGATTACCTTGGTGCTGCGCGCCATCGACCGCGTCCAACTTCAAGCCGTCTTTGATCGTGACCCGTATGAGTCGCGCCGCACGGCGTTGCCAGGTGCGCGCCTGGTCAAAGCGCTGGTTCTCTACCAGTTGATCAAAAGTCCGCGGCTGCGCGGCCTGGTCCGCCTCAGCGAGGATCATCAGGCGGTGCAAGCGGCGCTCGGTGGGACACTCGCACGCAATACTTTGTCCAATGCTCTCCAGCAACGTGACATGGAGCAGATGATCGACGCGTGGATGCTGGTGTGGCACTCCTACCTGCCGTGGATCGCGCGGATGGGCACGAAGTTCGCG
>JACCTF010000119.1 GCA_013812565.1 Pyrinomonadaceae bacterium
AGCCGGTACGCTTCGAGATTCACAGGCTGATTACTCCCGTCCAATCCGACGAGCAGGAAATCGCGCAGGTTGGTGACGAGCACCTGCCGGTAACGCTTCAGATACTTCTGCACCTGCTCGCCCGCCGCGACCTTCTCGACATCTTCCTTCGTGCCCTTCACCTCGACGCAACCGCGTTCTGGTATCTGCCCCTCGTGCGGCTCCGCCGAGACTCTGGCGAACTGTTGCGCGGTGAAAAGTCCCCCATCGGGAATCCCCGCGCCCTTGTTCTTGATGTTGATGATGCAACGGACTTTCGGCTTGAGCGTCGCGCCCACTTCGTTCAAGAGGTGTTCGAGCGCGGGGTAGTAAGAAGTCTCTTTAACGCCCGCGCCGGAGTGGTGAATGTCGCTGAGGTTGCGTAGATACTTTTCGAGCGAGGTCATGCGTGACTTTGGTCTCGGTTGTTTGTGGCGGGCGTTTGATGACGGAGCGGATTACCAAATCTTCGTCAAGTCGAGTTTGAAGTCGGGCAGTTCCGGTGAGCACGAAACTTCCGTCGGTTTATCGAAAACTTCCATCTCGCGCTGCGGGCGGTAAAGGTAAACGCGGCGCGCCCGCCGGTCGAGGAGCAGTCCGAGTCGCGCGCCGTTCTCAATGTACTCGCTCATCTTGGCTTGCAGCTTCTTGATGGTATCGGTTGGTGAACGGAGTTCGATGACGAAGTCAGGGCAGAGCGGCGCGATGCCTCTTTGTTGCTTCGTAGTTAGTTCGTTCCACCTTTCGTTCGCGACCCACGCGGCATCAGGCGAGCGTATCGCATTGTTCGGCAAACGAAACAGCGTTGATGAATCGAAACAGATTCCCGTGCCATCGAGGTCGCTCCAGTTAGCAAGTTGCTGGTTGAGTCTGGAGTTTTTGTGTCCTGTGTCGCTGCCGGTCGGTGGCATGATGACGAGTTCTCCATTCGGATTCTGTTCAAAGAACAAACCTTCGTTCAAGCGGCAGAGTTCGAGAAAATCGTCGTCGCTCAAGTTGACGAGCGGGCGCAGGCGTAAAACGACTTGGGAAGTCAGTTCGTCGGATGCGGGAAGATCGTCCGGCGCGGCTGTCTCCGTGAGTGGTTCTTCGAGTATCTTAGACATCTTAAACACTCCTGTATCTCGCCAGTGATTCTACGCTCTGTGCCCACTCGTGACAAAAACCTTCGTTCAGGAGGAACGAAGCGTTCACTCTTCCTCTTCGCCTCTAATTCTTCCCTCGGCTCTCGCTTGCTCGACGACTTTCTGCGCGATCTGACCGGGCACCGGGTCGTAGTGCGAAAACTCCATGTGATAGGTGCCGCGCGCCGCCGTGATCGAGTTTAAGGTCGATTGATAGTTGAGCATCTCGGACATCGGCACCTGCGCTTTGATGACTTGATTCTTGCCGCTCATCTCCATGCCTTGCACGCGGCCGCGCCTGGAGTTGAGGTCGCCCATAATGTCCCCGCTTGCTTCCTGCGGCGCGACGACTTCGACATGCATGATTGGCTCGAGCAGCGTCGGCTTGACCTTCTCAATCGCCGCCCGGAAAGCTTTACGTCCGGCGGCGCGGAAACTGTGCTCATCCGAGTCAACCGTGTGGTACGAGCCGTCGATCAGGACGGCTTTGAAATCAACCAGCGGATAGCCGGCAATCGCCCCTCCCTGCGCCGCTTCGATAATTCCTTTTTCAATCGCCGGACGAAACTGTTGCGGCACCGAACCGCCGAAAATTTTATCCTCGAACTTGAAACCCTCGCCGCGCGGAAGCGGTTCGAAGACGACTTTGCAATCGCCGAATTGGCCGCGTCCGCCGGTCTGTTTTTTGTGACGGCCCTGCACCTCTGCGCGCTGCGTAATAGTCTCTTTGTAGGGGACCTTAGGGGGATGAAGCGCGACCTCGACGCTGTAACGCTTCTTCAATTTCTCGACCACGGTTTCAACGTGCAACTGGCCGGATCCTGACAGCAGAAACTCTTTCGTCTGCGCGTCGCGCGTGAAGTGCAGCGCTTGATCTTCTTCGAGAATCTTGTGCAGCGCGACGCTGATCTTCTCTTCGTCTTGGCGCGACTTCGGTTCGATCGCAAAAGCAATCGCCGCCTCGGGGTACTCGACGGGGTCGTAAACAATCGGCGCGGCTTTATCGCACAGCGTATCGCCGGTCTGCGTCTCGCGGAGTTTGACGCACGCGACGATGTCGCCCGCGTTGGCTTCGTCCATCTTTTCGAGTAGCTTGCCTTGCATCGAATGAAGCGCGGCGAGCTTCTCCTGCATACTGCGCGTTGGATTGAGCACAACGGCGTCGGGGCGGACGTGACCGCTGATAACCTTCATCACATTGATGCGGCCCGCGAAAGGATCAGCAATGGTGCGAAAAACGTAAGCCGAAAAAGGCTCGCTCGATTCATAGCGGCGTAAGAGTTCTTGCCCGGCGCCATCACCATCCGCCGTGACGCGACCGCGCTCGGCTTCATGTGCGTTGGGCGCAGGGGCATAATCGATAATGCCATCGAGCAGCGCTTGCAAACCGACCAGCGTGGTGCCTGATACGGCGAACACCGGGCAGAGGCGGCTCGACGCGATGGCGCGAGAGATGTTCGGCAATAGATCAGCGTCTTCGAGCGTGCCCTGGTCGAAGTATTTCTCCAGTAGCGCGTCGTCGGATTCAGCCACGACCTCAATTAACTTTTCGCGCTCTGTATTAATAACGTCGCGTCCATCTACTGGTATCTCGCAGGGGCGCGCCCGACCCTGTTCGTCAAACTCGTAAGCCTTCATGTGAACGACATCAACGATTCCACGAAAATCCCGCTCTTTGCCGATAGGCAGCGTGAAGGGGACGATGGCGCGACTGAAAGTGCCACGCGCCGTGTCAAGCGCGTGGCCGAAGTCGGCACGCTCTTTGTCCAGCTTGGTAACTACCATGAAGCGCGGTACCATAAACTCATTAGCATAGGCCCAGGTCTTCTCAGTTTGAACTTCAACGCCGTTGACGCCGTCGACGACTACAAGGGCGCAATCAGCGACGCGCAGGGCGGGGCGCGCATGAGCGACAAACGCGACGTAGCCCGGAGTGTCGATAAAATTAACCTTGGTGTCGCGTGATTCGAGGTGGGCAAGCGCCGTGTTGAGTGTGATCCGGCGCGCAATCGAGTCTTCGTCGTAATCGGTGATGGTCGTGCCGTCGTCAACGTGCCCCCAGCGCGGGGTCGCGCCAGCGATATAGAGGAGGGAGCTGAGGAGTTGGGTTTTACCGGCGTCGCCGTGGCCGATAACAGCGAGATTGCGTATCGCGTCAGTTGGATAAGCTTTCATAATTTGGAAGAAGCTTCCTTTCGATAGGTTTCAGCGAATGCGGAAAGATGTGTATGTTCCGCGGGCTTTGCGCGAACTTACAAAATGTAATGTGCGAGACTTGCGTCCAGGTGAGACGACAATTTATCCGAGCGTGTAACAGAAAAGCAAGCCTCCGAAGACTACAGTAAACGCTTAACCATAGGTTAATTACCACTCAACCATCCAAAGGCACCGGCGGGCGCAGCAGGTAAGATGGCAAGCACCGGGACGCGGGTTCTACTTGGTAACACCGCTCACATTTTTGTGGTGCTTGTATTGACCGTCACCCCTGAAAATGTTTTGGCAGTCGCCGGCGAAGAGTGGTAAAGTTACGCGCCCGAGCGCCCAATCGCACACACTTCTGCAAGGAAAAAGGGCGCGCCATTAACACATGAGTATAAAGAATAAAGGGCCTGAGTTCTGCTTGATCGTGGAAGGCTCTTACCTAACGGAAACAGAAGCCGAACATGCATTGCGCGATCCGTTCATAGAGGATTGGGTCGAGGAAACCGGCCGTTTTCGCGTACACAATCTGAATGAAATGGAGATTGTGCCGGGCGTGGTGCTTGGCCTGTTGGGGGTTTGGATGCTGGATGATGACTTGTTCGAAATTGCCAGCATCGATCCTGAACAGCCGTTGACAGAGCACAAGTCTAAAGGTATTGCCGAAGCTCTGCGACGACACGGTATGTTCGATGAAATTAAAATTGAACGGCGTGAACAGGTTAGTGAAGAAAATGCGTGAGACGGCTTTGCTGACATGAAAACATTAAAATTTGATTGCTCAAACCAGCGTGCGTCGCCGCTTGTCAAGAATGATCTTGGATAGGAGATGTCCGCGCTTGATGGTAAGGCGTTGCCTGAAGAAAGCGAACAAAGGTTTTTAAACCGGCGCGTCGTCGTTTTGATCGGAGACATTACGCAGCAGAAGATAGACGCAATCGTTAACGCTGCCAACTCTTCGTTGCTGGGCGGCGGCGGAGTTGACGGCGCAATTCACCGCATGGGTGGCCCACAGATTCTAGATGAGTGTCGTGCGATTCGGCGCGAGCGTTTCCCGCGTGGGCTGCCGACCGGAGAAGCAGTTATCACGAGCGGAGGCAATCTTGCGGCTTCGTATGTGATTCACACGGTTGGCCCGGT
>JACCTF010000127.1 GCA_013812565.1 Pyrinomonadaceae bacterium
ACCGTCGGCACATCGCGCGCTTGAAAATCTCTGTTGTATGTTTCGTGAAGCGCGACGGCGATCTCTTCGTAGAGGCGGGGCAGTGTATGGATTAAACAGTTGGGATAGTAGTCGAGGCCCATCTCAATCTCGTCATGCACCTTCGGCTGGCGGCGGCGTACTTCATCGGTCTGCCACAGCGCTGTAATCTCGGCGGCAATGGCTGCCTCGCGCTCCACAGCTTCAGCACTGGCGAGCGGAAGCCTATCGAGTTGTTCGAGTTGCTCGGCGATACGTCGCCGCTTGAAGAGCACCGTGCGCCGTGCGACCTCGGTCGGGTGGGCCGTAAAGACCGGTATGACCTCAATCTTTTGCAACCACTCAAGAACTGCTTCCAGTTCGATCCCCGCGTCACGCATACGGCGCAGTGTGCCGCGAAACGAGCCTGGCTGCGCCGGGTAGTCCGGCGCAAGTTGTGCCGCGCGGCGACGACGCTTGCGGTGATTGGTCTCCGCCAGATTGGTCAACTCGAAGTAGATCGCGAAAGCTTTTGTCATCCGGTACGCTTCCGCAATCGTCATCCTCCGCACAATCTGCTCAGCACGCTCAACGAGTTCATGTTCACTACGTGCGCCCGCCGGAGTTGTTTCATCCAGCGCGTCGTGCCCCACTTCACGATGTTGGATAAGCAACTGGCGCAGTTCCTCAACCGCATCGAACAACGCATCCCCCACCTGCTCACGTATCACATCGCCGAGCAGACGCCCGAGCGAGCGCACGTCACGCCGCAGCGGCGCTTCTTTCGTATCGCCGTCATTGCTCGTTAGTTCGAGCAATCTTGCGGCTTGATCATCAGCTTTCCACAACACCTCTACAGCTTCCATTATGATGCGACTCCCCTCTCGAACTACTCGGCTCACTCTACATATACACTTACGCCAACGGCTTACGATTTGACAACAAGAACTCTCCGCTCGCAAGTCTACGGCGGCTCAACTTCTACACTGAAGCCATGTACCGAAAAATTTGGACAACTTTCTTGAGAAGTCTTTTCTGACTCTTTAACATAGATTTGTTTGATGAAAGTATGGAATGGCTTTTATCTATCAACTACTCTTGAGCAGAAAGTGGGCTGTAGTTCTGAAGATCGGACAGGAGAGCGTGCACCCTTACGCACGCGCCAGCCGGAACAACTTACAGCTACGACGCAGACAACCGGATGGTGAACGCGGATGCGGAATTGAGGTTAACCTTGAAGGACACACTAGACAAGGTGCGGCCACAAATTCAGTAGTTGGCGGATTTCAATGCAGTGGTCACAAAGGATGGATTACGTGTGTGACAACGCCCCAAATTTCAAAGGTGTGTTCTTCTGTAACTTCGAGCGGTTGATAGTTGCAGTTGTCGGCCATCAGCCGTAGCTTGCCGTCCTTGGTGCAGATCCGCTTGACTGTGAGTTCGCCGTCGATGATTGCGATCACGACGGATTGATCCGTTGGCTCAATGGCGCGATCAACCACGAGAATGTCGCCTTGATGAATGCCTGCGCCGGTCATCGAGTCGCCCGCCACACGCACAAAGAAGGTCGCCGCCGGATGCTTGATCAGATGACGGTTTAGATCAAGGCGACTCTCAACGTAATCTTCTGCCGGTGATGGAAATCCAGCGGAGACGGAAGCGAGAAACAACGGACGCGCCCACTTGGTCGAGCGATCCGGCCAGTACACGGATTCAATTGTCGTATTCATAAGCCACAAGATGTGCCGCACAGTGTGATGAAGGTGGCGTGATTCTACCCGCGAGCGAGGTGCGATACAAGAATTTATTTCGCTCGTTCAGAGGTTAGTGAAGATCATGCGCCGCTACGACACCCTCACTACTGACCACACTGTTCCTCCGTAACGCAAACAACTCGTTTAACCATAAAGAACAAAGGCGCTTCCCTAAAGTGAGAAGCGCCTCGCAACTTGTTGAGCAATTATTTGTACGGTATATCTCTTGTCGGTCCCGCTTATGCTACACCCGATTAGTAAAGGTTGAAGTTGTACTCCAAACGGATGTGCTGCGACACCGCTCGCCCGTCCTTCTGCGCCGGATTGAACCTGATCTGCCGCGCCGCCGCGATCGCCTTCTCCGTTAACCCGTCCGGCAACCGCTGCACCGCCGTGATGTTCGTCACCTGCCCGCTCGCCGAGAAGATCGCCCGCAAGATCACCGTCCCCGAAATGTTGTTCTTCCTCGCTTCCTCCGTATACTGCGGTTCGGGACGCGATAAGATCTGCGCCTTGCGCGCCACCTCTCTGGCCGCATACACCTCCTTGCCGCCTCCGCCGCCCCCCGGTCCCCCGCCACCGTCGTTGCGCTCCCCGCCTCCTGTGTTGCCGCCGCTGCCTGGCCCTACTCCCCCGCCATCTCCGCGCCCCACTCCGCCGCCGCTGCCTTCTCCGATCCCGTTGCCGCGCCCTCCGCCGCTCGATACCTCCACCGCCTTCGACTTCGGATCGCCATACGCTATCGGGCGCGTGTCAGGCGGAAACAACACCGGATCAGCCACAATCGTCGCCGGCACCGGTAAAGAGGGGTTCTTCACCGTCGGTGGTCGCGGATCAGGCGCGCGCACCTGCGGTATCTCCAAGCTGGCTGGCGGCAGCTTGCCTGCCGAGGCCGGCTTCGCTTCCTGTCGTCCACCTCCGCCTCCACCCGCCGCCTTCTCAGGCTTCGGCTTCGCTCCACCTCCCTTGCCTTTGTTCATCCCAGCCGTCCCTGGATCAGGCGTCGGCTGGCGCTCCGGTATCTCTGTCAACTGCCCGATGTACTCCAACTCGTCGTTGACCGGATCAACCATCGCACGCTCGTCGCGCCGCAAGCGATCCCAGAAGGCGATGGTGCCGACGATTGACAGCAGGATGACGAAGGCGGCAAGGATGGCGGTCGCCGTGTTGGGCTGCCGCACACTGCGCCATGCCAGGCGGGTATAGCCGGTGACTAAGCGTTGGGTGAAGCCGGTCGGGTCGCGGCGCAACTCCGGCCAGGTGAGGCGTGACTCAGCGGCGACGCCGCGCAGTTCATCAACCAGCCGGGCGGTCAAGCCGCGCTCCTCCAGCATCGTCACCAGGTACAGGCCGCGTTCGGGCTTAGCGCTGCCGTTGGTCGCACCACGACCCGCTTCGCTGCTTGCGCTTGTAACTACAAATGCGTCTCCACTTCTCACGGCATTGGCAGCCGCACCATGAGCAGCATTCTCAGTCGTCGCTGCGGTCAGTGCCGCGCCGGATGCCACTCGTGGCAGTGCTGTGATAGTGGCCGCGCTGCTGACCGTCTCAACGAGCGGCGCGCCATCCGTTGGGCAGAAGCTGTATTGCGTCGTGAACTCCTCGCCGCATTTTTCACACCTTCTCATAAGTTCTCCTTTATTATCTTGACTCAACAGCATCGCAGTATATGCAGCGAGCTTACGCTTCCAGCGCGATGCCCGATTGGTTTGCTGACGGTATGTGACGATCACACGGTTATCAAGCGAGTTGGGCACACTCGGCACTCGCCAGCTTTCAAGCAGTGCCTTCAGCTCTCGATCTTCCGCCGCGTCGGCAGCGGTTGCTTCTCGGTCGGCCCCGCTGCCGGCGTCTCCGCCGCGGGCACGAAAGGAAAGCAATTGAGCATTCTCTTTCTCGATCTTCATCTTTGATACTTCTCCCTCGGTGGAACTATCACTGGATTGCTTGCGAAGCGAGAGGCGAAGATTCTTCTTAACTGCTCGCGGGCGCGATAAAGCCGCGCTTTCACCGCTCCCACGTCCGCCCCGACAATCGTCGCAATCTCCGCCAAGGAAAGTTCCTCATACTCGAAGAGAATCAGCGCCTCGCGTTGCAGCGCGGGCAGATTGGCAACGGCCTTACGAACTTCTGCCGAGAGCTCTTCATCAAGGAGCTTGCCGAGCGGTGCTTGCGCATCCGGAAGCTGCGGCTCTTCGAACAGATCATCCATCGCCACCTCGTTGGTTGATTGACGGAACCTCTTGGCGGCCAGGTTTCTCACCGTCGCGTAGAGGTAAGTGCGTAATGAAGCGCGCGTCGGGTCAAATCTTAGGGGCTGTTTGATCAAGCTCACAAAGCAATCGTGAGTGACATCTTCAGCCGACTCCACACATGCGAGCATCCGGTAAGCAAAACGGAAGACCACCTCACGATGCCGCTCATAGAGCAGGAGAAACGCCGCTTCGTCGCCGCGACTCGCCTTCTTCAACAATCCTTCGTCCGTCATACGGTTGACCAAACTATCCTAGCAGAGAGAGCGTCTACCGGACTTGCCCGCCTCTTTCTATTATTACGAGTAACTCGGCAGAAGATACGCATTAGCGGAAAACTTTTTTAATCCCTGCGGGTGCTTTAAGCCGCAACCTTAGCATCCAAGAATACCAACACGGTTGCAGCCGGCGCGATGTTGCGCCGCGACCGGGCGCGCGGCGCTCCGGTACAATGATGCAGTCGCTTTATCCTGAGATGTGCAGACTTTGGGGAGGTTGCCATGTTTCGTCAGTATCTTGTTGCTTCGTTGGCGCTTTTGCTTTTAGTTGCCACACATGCCGGCGCGCAATCAGAGGCTGCGCCGCAGGAACCGGCAGCACAATCGTCGCTCACAGAAAAAGCGCGAGAAAAGCAGCAAGAAATTCAAAGAAGCGCGCTTGCGCTGCTTAATGAAGTGGCGGCAGAGGCACAGACGCTTCGACTTGCTGAAAATAGAATACGGATTCAAGTGATAGCGGCTGATCTGCTTTGGCCGCGCGACGAGAGTCGTGCCCGCGCTGCCTTCAAAGAAGCTGCAAGCAACTTGAATCAACTCGCAGGTAACATAGTAGATGCCGACAACCCGCAGAGCTATAACTACGGCCATCTTGCTTTCACATTGCGCCATGAGATGTTGCAGATGGTTGCACGGCGCGATGCACGTCTGGCGCTTGAGATGCTGCGCGCCACCCGCCAGCCGGAATCTCAAGCCGCGTCGGGTCACAGGCCGCACGAAAACGAACGTTACATGGAACAAAGCTTAGCGGCGCAGGTCGCGGCCAGCGACCCTAAGCTTGCCCTGCAGGTTGCCGAGGAAAGCTTGTCAAAAGGATTGAGCCTTGAGTTGATCAATGTGTTCTCCAGGCTTCAAGAGAAAGACAGCGAAGCGGCCGCAAAGCTTTTGACCAGCATCGTCGGCAAGATTCGCTCAGAGAATCTTTCGACCAACCATGAAGCCGCAAACGTTGCATTTAACTTGCTGCAAAGCATATCGCGGCAGCCTGCGCCCAATTCCCCTTCCGCGCCCAACCAGCCTGCTGTAAAAACTACAACCATCGATCAACAAATTATTCGTGACTTGATGGACACGGTTGCAGTAGCGGCACTCAATGCTCCGCCAAACAACCCGCATCTTTTATCGATGTTGCAGGGAATGATACCGCAAATCGAAAAGTATGCGTCGGCGCGCGTGCCCTCGCTGCGGCGAAAGATCGCGGAGATGCACCGTGGACAAGATGAGCCGAATCGTCAGTGGAATGAATTTAATAGCTTGATACAGAACGGAACTCTTGAGGCCGTGATTGAAGCAGCAGCCAAAGCGCCGCCCGAGGCGCGCAGCGGTTTTTATCAACAAGCCGCGTGGAAAGCCTTAGGGCAGAATGATCCCGGCCAAGCGCGTCAACTCATCAATGATCATATTTCAGACCCAATGCAGCGCAATCAGATGCTCGCCCACATTGATCGTGATGCGGCATGGCGCGAACTGAATCAAGGCAAGCTGGCTGAAGCTCGCCAATTGCTTGCGCGCCTTCGCTCCACTGAAGAGCGCATCGGCTTACTTGCTCAGATGGCAGCTATGATCCAGGGAAAAGGCGATCATCAGCTTGCGCGTGGGCTGCTCGAAGAAGCGCGTGGGCTGCTCGACAATCAAGTCAAAAACACGCAGCAACTGAACACGCGGCTTCAAGTCGCGCGCGCCTACGCTTCTCTGGAACCGGCGCAAAGCTTCGAGCTGATTGAGCCGATTATAGATCGCATCAACGAAGTGCTCGCGGCGACTGAAGTGCTCGACGGTTTTATGGGCGGGAACGCCATGTTTCGCGATGGCGAATTGATCATGCAACCTCAGAACGGACAACTCGAAATGATTTATTACAGCTATGCGAGGGAGATCGGACAGCTTGCGCGCCACGACTTCAAGCGCGCGAAAGATGTGGCTGACCGCTTCCAGCGCACTGAAGCCAGGATCATGGCACTACTGCTTGTTGCCCAAGGCGTGCTGGGGGAACAAACTAACGCCGAGCAAGGTATGCGCAACCAAGGTCGTCGCTACGGCGGGGTAGGCTTAGGGAGCCTACCCCGGCCGATCATGCGTTAATAGCTTGTGCCAGATTCCAGCTACTTCCTCTTCGCCGTTGGTCGCACGGATCGCCACACGTCGATGTTTCGCAACTCGGATTTCACCTGCCGCTGGAACAGATCGGTAGTGAGGCCCACGCTGGTACGGAAGTCATAAAACTCTTCCACACGTTTGCGCCCGGCCTGGCCCAGTTGTTCGAGCCGCGCCGGTCGATCCAACAAACGCAGCAACGTTGCCGCCATCTCCTCCCAATCGCCGGCATCCACCAGCACTCCGGTCGAGCCAGCTTCGATCAACTCGATCACTCCGCCGACATTGGTTGAGACCACCGGCCGACCACACGCCATCGCTTCGAGCAGAGCGAACGGCATGCCTTCGCTGCGTGATGTCATCGCGAAGATGTCGAAGGCGGCATAGGCTTCGCACATGTTCGTATACAAACCTGCCATGTGCACGTGATCCTCAAGGTCGAACTGGTTGATAATCGGAAGTAGTTCTTTCTCCATCGAACCTTCGCCGACCATTACAAAGTGCACATCGGGGCGCGCGCGGTGAATGAGATCGGCAACGCGCAGGAAATTGTCCGGCCCCTTCTCCCACGCCAAACGGCCGACAAAACCTATGACGGGAGCCTCCACAGGCACGTCAAAGCGCAAGCGGAAGCTTTCGCCGCTGCGCTCCGGGGTAAAAATCTCTGTGTCTACTCCGTTCGGAATAAGAGTTAAACGTTCCGGCGGCACTCCTGTCCCGAGTGCTTGGGTATATGCTTCCTGACATACCACGATGAGATGTGTACCGGTCATCCGTGAGACGCCGATGTCAAGCGTCGGGACTTGCATGCCGTGCATTGTCGCCACCACCGGCGTGCGTGTCAGGGAGCCGGTCAATCCGGCAAGGACATGCGCGTTGGTTAGATGGGCATGAATCAAGTCGATTTGCTGGCGCTGCACGACCTCCACCGCCAACTGGATCGAGCGCCACGGCGGATCGTCATAGAGAGGCGTGATGAAAACGGTGCTGCCGGTTTCGCGGAGCATTCTGGTGAAGGCGCTTTCAAACGGGCACACGCAGGTCACATGAAAGCGGTCGGATGGCAACTGCCGGACCAGGTTAAGCGCATAGCGTTCCATACCGCCGACAATCGCATTGCCGATAATCTCAAGAACGTGAATCCGACCCTCGGCGAGGCCATTGCCGTTGCTACTCTGCGCAAGCTTATTTGTTTCAGTTAACATGACGCAGCCCTCTCTATGTTCGTTTGTAGAGTTGAAGTGGCAGCAGGTAAGCCGAGCCAAGCGGCGGCAGTACCTCCCATAATCCGCGCGCGACCAGCAGCATCGACATCAAGTTCATCAAGCAATACATCTACCTCATCAATGGCTGATCGAATGTGCCCGCCACTGCAAGGCAAGAAACGGTCGCTGCCAAACTGCAACAAGGAAGCCCCGAGCACGGAGAAGGCTTGCTCTAAAACTTGGCGACGATAAACAGGCGGCGGGCCGAACGAAATGTCGAAGCGAAACTGACTATCGTCCGGCGCGACACCGTTGATCAGGTCGATGAGGCCGACGGCGTTGGCTTCGTCGCACCACGGCCAGCCGAGATGCGCCAGCGTGACGCGCAAACCCGGATGATCGCGAATCGCTTCGTAGAAGGTTGGGCGACAGAAGCGCCCCGAGCGCCCATCGATGAAGATGCCGCTGTGAAATAGAATGGGAATATTCAACCGCGCCGCCCGCTCGTACACACGGTGCGCGCAATCGTCATACGGATACCAGCCGCTCGGCACTAGCTTGAGGCCGCGTAAACCCAGGCGTTCGATTGACTCTTCCAGATCATCCGGGGCTTCATGGTGCAGCGGATTGACTACGGCAAACCCTACAAGACGATCTTGGTGCGGACGGATCAGCCGCGAGAGATGTTCGTTTGCGGCGCGCAATGAATCGCGATCTTGAAGCGTAAAAGGGTCTGTGAGAAATGGAGCCAGAAGCACGGCCACATCCACCCCCGCTTCATCCATCGCATTCAACACATCATCGGCGCGCTCGTTTCCTGAGCAATGAATGTGTGCATCTATGATCATAAAGAGCTGCTCCCGGTTAGGAGGCGGCGAAGGCACGGAAGCGAAAGTTTGGAGGAGAGGGGGCGGCAGCGTGTATGTTGGTGGAGCAAGAGTGACGATGGTTGTCGGTGTGGTTCATCCTGCATATCTGTTTTTGGTTCCTCCAGAGACTAGATTAACTGTTCCACTTTGCAAATAAATGCTCGGTGCTGAAGTTTGTGGGGACATGCGGCAACTCTCACACACTGGCGGGGTCGAACTAATTCCCCACCAGGATAGATGAAGATGATTGACAATTTACTGTGCAGGTTCGCTACACTGCGAGCTTCAACAGAAAACGTTGTCGCGTGACCGCTCGAATTGGAACGAGAGTGTACAGAGGTTTACTGGAAATGTCACTAAAAACTACTGCATAGCGGGGTACGATTAAGTTGAGCCACAAGAGGCTGTGGAGCAGGAGCCATTTAGGGAAGCTTTCGCGGATCAAAGTAGAAGCTAAGGAGCATGTTATTTATGAGTAAAAAACGTCGCTTGCCCTCTATGCCAAAGCATCATCTCACGCCGGAAGAGCCGCCCGTCGGCCGAGTCCGTTTCGGCGACCTTCGGCGCGTCACCCCGATCAATCGCTCGTTCGGTTTTGAGCGCGGGCGGCCGATTGATCGTTACTACATTGAAGGTTTTTTGGCCGAGCACGCTCACGAAGTTCACGGGCACGTGTTAGAGATGGGCGACAACCACTACACCCATCAGTTCGGCGAAACGCGCGTCACTCGCTCAGACGTGCTCAATTTAACTCCGGACAACCCGGTGGCAACCATCATCGCTGATCTCACGCAAGCCGATCACCTCACTTCCGATACGTTTGACTGCATCATCTTCACCCAGACTCTACAGTTTATCTACGACCTACGCGCGGCGGTCAGCACCCTCCACCGGATACTTAAGCCCGGGGGGGTTCTGCTCATGACCGTGCCGGTGATGAGTCAAGTTTGCCGCTACGACATGGATCGGTGGGGTGATTACTGGAGGTTCACCGATGCCGCGCCGCGCCGCCTTCTTGGTGACATCTTCGGCGCTGAGAACGTCACGGTTAAAGCCTATGGAAATGTGCTGGCAGTCGTCGGCTTTCTGCACGGCTTATCAGCACATGAGATCGAACCCGATGAACTTGATTACTGTGATCCTGACTACCAACTCCTCGTCACCGCTCGCGCCGCGAAGCTCTCTGTTTAAGGAATACGAAGTTCGGGGTACGAGGATGGTGGACACGATTCTCACAACGTTTAAGAACTTTGCCCTTCGTACTTCTTCCTTCAAACTCCGTATTTCTACGGAGTGTCGTTGCTAGACATTCCTGGCTTGATCATTTAATCTGCCTTGCTTCACCAATACTGTAATGCTCCAACTAAGAATCGTGCGCGCTTGGATGCGGGCCCAAAGCAGACGGAAGCGAATCCCAATTGATAGAAAAAGGCAACAGTTGTCCGCAACAGTTGTCCGCGCCGGGGTGGTGTAATTGGCAGCCACGCAGGTCTTAGAAGCCTGTGCCGCAAGGCGTGCGGGTTCGAGTCCCGCCCCCGGCACCATTCCAAATTCGTTCCGCAGAAAGCGGGAGCGCGAGTTTCCCTTTCACACTAAAATTCCATTAACAATCTTGACAACCTTTCGGCATAGATTGCTCTATAAACATTTCTATAAACATTAAGGATGCTTGTTTCTGCTGGCCGCTTGAGCGATACGAGCTTTGTACTTTATGAACACTGAATTGATTGACATCTCTCCGACTCGTAAGGAACTTCGCATCGAGATTGATGCCGCTGCCGTGCGGGCTCAATATGACCTTATCAGCG
>JACCTF010000188.1 GCA_013812565.1 Pyrinomonadaceae bacterium
CCGCATCCCAAGTTGTAAATGCCGCTTCGCTCATCGAGTATGCCGAGCGCGAGGATATGGGCGCGGGCGAGGTCGGTGACGTGGATGTAGTCGCGTACGCATGTGCCGTCGCGGGTCGGGTAGTCGTCGCCGTAGATTTCGACGTGCGGTCTTTTGCCAATCGCTGCCTGGAGCACAATCGGGATCAGGTGGGTTTCCGGGTTGTGCTGTTCGCCGCAATGCTCGGTGGCACCCGCGGCGTTGAAGTAGCGCAGAGAGGCGTAGCGCAATTTGTAAGCTTCGTCGTACCACCGGAGCGCATGTTCAAAGGCGAGCTTGGTTTCGCCGTAAGGATTGGTCGGGGTGGTCGGGTCCATCTCCTCGATCGGCTGTTTCTCCGGCTCGCCATACGTGGCCGCGCTTGACGAGAAAACGATGCGGCCCGCCCCACGGTCGCGCATCGCGTCTAAGAGCGCGAGCCCGGCGACCACGTTGTTACGGTAATACTTTGCCGGCTGCTGGACCGACTCGCCAACGAGCGAATCTGCCGCCATGTGAATTACGGCTTCGATCTGGTGCTCTTTGAGCGTTTGCCGCAACAGTTCGGCGTCCGTCAAATCGCCGTGGACGAATTCGGCGCCGGGGACTACGGCCTCCCGGTGGCCTTTGTAGAGACTATCGTAGACGATTGCCGTGTGACCGTCTTTGATCAACTCTTCGGTTACGACACTGCCGATAAAGCCTGCCCCCCCGGTGACGAGAACGCGCATAATTTTCCAATCCTGATTGCAAAAGTGTTATCAAAAAAGCGCCGTCATGTTAGCACGCTCGTTCACATGGCGCTCGCCCGTACAACTGCTGCATGAAAGCGGCCGATGTAACGCAAAGTTAAGCTTTCATCCCCCATGTCACCTTGCAAAAATCACACGGTCTTGCGTAGACTGCCCGTCGCACAAGGTGACTCCAATGAAAAAACTTCGTTAAGTATCCAGTAAGCGAAAATTCCGAGCTTCTCTCCGCTTTTCCTCGCAGAGGAAGATCATCGGAGGCGATTCACTTCGGACGCTCCCTCTGAAGCGTTCGGAACTTCCGTCCGCTTACTTGGACTCCCACCCACTCGCATTTCCTGTCCCTTCAACTCATCAAACTTTGGCGGCTGCATGGCCGTATGTCGGTTAAATTTTATGTCAAATCTAGGAATTCAAGTCAGCAACCTGCACAAGGTATTCCGAAAGCGTAAAGGCTTTTTCAAAACCAAGTCTTCGGAAGTCTCGGCGCTTCGCGATGTGTCGTTCGAGGTTGCTGAAGGCGAAACCTATGGGCTGCTTGGTCCAAACGGATCAGGCAAGTCAACTTTGATTCGCATTCTGGCAACGCTTCTTCTCGCTGACCGCGGCGAAGTTCGCATCCTGGGACATCTCCTTCCGCAAGAGGAGCGGCAGATCAGGTGGAAGATCGGTCGTGTGAGCGTGGACGCGGCCTTTTATAAGAAGCTCTCGGCGCGCGAAAACTTGCTCTACTCCGCTTACCTCTACGGCATGGATGCACGCGTGGCTGAAAGGCGGGCGCGCGAGATTCTTGAACAGCTCGGAATGGAAGGCAGGTACACCGATCCGCTTGAAGAGATGTCGCGGGGAATGCAACAGAAGATTGCGATCACGCGGGCGCTACTGACAGGGCCACCGCTGTTGTTGCTCGATGAACCGACCACGGGTCTTGATCCGAAGAGCAAACGCGATGTGCAGAGCTTCTTAGAGAATCTGCGGCGCGAGCAGGGCACAACGATTCTTCTCACATCTCATGACATGGCGGAGACCGAACGCTTGTGCGCCCGCATAGGTTTTCTCGCAGGCGGCAGACTGCTCGCTGAAGGAACTGCCCGTCAGCTTCGCGAGCGATCCGGTTCGGTTACGCTTGAAGATGCGTTTATACACCTTGCCGGTGAATCGCTCGCTGATTCCGTGGCAGAACTTGTGGAGGAAACATAATGGAGCATGTGCTCAGGCAAACGTGGGCTTTCGTCTTCCGCGATTACCATATGACACGCCGCTATTTTTCGTGGGTAATTGTTGAGACATTCTATGCGCTGGTGGGATCCGTCACGGTCGCGCTCATCGGCGTCGCCGCGGGAAGCTATCAACTCACGCTGATGCTCGTCGTCGGCGTTCTGTTGTGGAACTTCCTTTCGCGTCTGTTTCAAGAAATCTCTAATTCGATTTCATACGAGCGGTGGGAGGGAACGCTGGAGTACACCTTTATGGCTCCGGTTTCGCGGCTGGTTCATCTCTTCGGAGTGAGCCTCTTTGCCACCGTCTATAGCATCATCCAGCTTGGCGTAATCCTCGGCGGGTTGTTGCTTCTCATTGACATTAACCTCGCCGGCGCAAATATCTTCGGGATCATGATTGTGCTGCTGGTGAGCAGCTTTGCTTTTATCGGTTTGGGATTGATGGCTGCGGTCTTGCCGGTCATAAGTCCGGAGCGCGGCGCGCAGGCCACTAACATCTTTCAAGGCACGTTGCTGCTGGTGTCAGGGGTTTATTATCCCGTCGAGGTGCTGCCCAGTTGGGTGCAACCTTTCGCCGTGCTTTCGCCCGCGACCTATGCGCTCTCGGCCAGTCGCAAACTGATGGGGATCAATGAGAGCGCGGAAGCTTCGGGGCGGTTGATAGGCGCGCCTCTTTCTGCCGTGACGCACGAGCTTTTGATTCTAGCTCTGATGGGATTAGTGATGATCCCCTTCGGGCTATGGGTGTTCGGCCGGGTCGAGATGTGGGCCAAGCGCACGGGGAAGTTGAAACGAACGGGGTGAAACGTGAGGATAGGGAGTCAGAATAAAAGCAAAGGCTTCCGCCGATTATTATGTCTTCTGACTCCTGTCTCCTGTCTCCTGACTTCTTATTGATCATTTGAATGCATCATTACGACTTCGCCGTCAACGACGCGCGCCAGGTATTCTCCCTCACGTAGCACCCACGCGATGCGGCGACCGTCGCGGGCAAGCTTGGCCCAGTCGCTGTTTTTATTTGAATTCTGCTCAACGAGCATTATGTCATCACCGAGTTTGACATAGCGCAAGTTAGAACGGGCAAAGCGTCAACACCCCGGCCACCGCCAAAAAGTTTCTCAAACGCGACCAGGATGCGGCCAGCCTCAAGTTCTTCGCTCTCTGACTTTGATCTGCTTTCTGTCATCTCACTGCTTTCTGCCTACTGCTTGTGACTAT
>JACCTF010000240.1 GCA_013812565.1 Pyrinomonadaceae bacterium
ATATCCAGCAATCGTTCGCGGTCATCTCTCATAGCGGTACTGCTTCACGCAGCACGCGGTCGCGTATCCGGGTGCGCAGGCCCTTCTCAGTTACCACATCTACTTTGCGGCCTAGTAAGTCCTGTAATTCCATTAACAGACCGCCGAGGTCAAAGAGACTGCGCCCTGCCTCTAAGTCCACCAGCACATCTACGTCGCTATCCTCTTCAGCTTCGCCGCGCGCCGTTGAGCCAAAGATACGCACATTCTGCGCGCCGTGCTGTGCTGCAATGCGCAGTATTTCTTCGCGTTTCTTCATCAACTCCTCGGTTCTCATAACTCGCCACGCTAATCTGCTACCGCGCCACGCGCGCCGCGCCGCCCTTCATCACTCGTTCGACTTCTGAGAGAGTCGCCATCGTTGTATCGCCTGGCGTTGTCATGGCGAGTGCGCCGTGTGCCGCGCCACACTCGACGGCCCACTGCGCTCCGCGTTCAGTCAGTAAGCCGTAGATCAACCCGGAGGCGAAGGAGTCGCCGCCGCCGACGCGATCATAGATTTCCAAATTCTCGCGCGGCGTGGCTTGGTGAAGCGCTCCTTCGTCGTAGCAGACCGCGCCCCAATCGTTGAGCGTCGCCGTCTTCGCGCTCCTCAAAGTTGTCGCGACCACTTTGAAGTTGGGAAATGTTTTTGTCGCTTCCTCAATCATCCGGCGAAAGTTTTGCACGTCGAGCTTCGAGTGATGCTCATCCAATCCTTCGACCTCAAAGCCAAGCGCGGCAGTGAAGTCCTCCTCGTTGCCTATCATCACGTCAACGAACGGCGCAAGCTCGCGATTGATCGCCTGCGCCCGCGCTTGACCGCCAATCGATTTCCACAGCGACTCGCGATAGTTAAGGTCATAGGAAACGATTGTGCCGTGGCGCTTCGCCGCCTCCATCGCTTCGCGCGCGACGAGCGGCGTCGTCTCTGAGAGCGCCGCGAAGATGCCGCCCGTGTGAAACCAGCGCGTGCCCTCGGTTCCAAAAACCCGTTCCCAATCAATGTCGCCGGGACGCAGTTGCGACGCGGCGGTATGGCCGCGGTCGGAGCAGCCAAGCGCAGCGCGCACGCCGAAGCCGCGCTCGGTAAAGTTCAAGCCGTTCCTGACCGTGCGACCGACGCTGTCATACGGCACCCAACGGACATGCGACTGATCCACTCCACCCTGGAAAATTAAATCTTCAACGAGTCGCCCCACGGGATTATCCGCAAGCGCGGTGACGATAGCGGTCTCCATCCGAAAGCAGCGTTTGAGTCCACGCGCGACGTTATACTCGCCGCCCCCCTCCCACACGCGGAATGTGCGCGTTGTGTGGATGCGTTCATCGCCCGGATCGAGGCGGAGCATCACTTCGCCTAAAGAGACGCAATCCCAGCGACACTCGGACTTTGGTTTGATCTGCACCTGCAGTTACCCTCTAAACGATGAAGTCAGAAGATGTCAGAGGTCAGATGCCAGTAAATGCCATTCACTAACATCTAGCATCTGACCTCTGACATCTTTCATGTGCTGAGCGCTTGCTTGCAGTAATCCAAGCACCGCTTAACCTCTTGGATCGTGTCGCCCTTGTACTCATACTCGATGTTGGCGGGAATGGACCACTTGTTTTCGCGCAGCAACGCGAGTACGGGTTTGATCGGCGTGTCTCCCTGTCCGAAGACGACGTTTTCGCCATGATCTTTTTTGCGGTCTTTGATGTGCAGCGTCACGATGCGGTCATGGTGCTTACGTATGAATTCAACCGGATCATAGTTCGCTGCCGTGTAGTGGCCGATGTCGAGGTTAATGGCGATGTACTTCGATGCTCCCTCCATCGCGCGGGCAAAGCTTTCGGGCGTCGCATACTCGTTAGGGTCTTTGAGGTTGTCGTGATTGTGCATCCCGACGGGGAGCTTATGCTGCTTGGCGAATTTATCGATGCGCTTGGCTGTGCTGACAGTTGATGACGCCGTGATGGCTTTGACGCCGAGCGCCTTAGCCATTTCGAAACCACGATTGATCTCTTCATCCGTGTAATCATCGCGGAAGCTTATGTTGAAAGCATAGAGATCAATACCGGCTTGTTTGAACTTGTTGCGCGTCTGGCGGAACTCATCGAGCGGAACCGTCAAACGCCACTTGCGCAGCGCCTCGCGCGCTTCGGGGCCTCTCCCCAAATTACGAGGTTCAAGGTGGCCCTGCCACAGTTCACAACTCGACAAGCCAACTTCCACCATTCCTTTGATCGCATCGTCAAGCGAGCGGTCACGAAAACTATAGCTCTGGACGCCTATCTGCACGCCGTTGAACTTGGAGCTGGCGGCCTTTGTTTGGGCGAGGGAACCGATAGGGAAAGCGGCTGTGGCCGCGACGGTGCCGAGGGCCAGCTTGTTCCATTCTCTTCTTGAAATCTTGGACATCAGGGGTTCCTTTCATTTGAGGTTTCACGTTGGCTGAAGTGATACGAGTTCACGAGCCACAGCGAATAGTGTTAGGTTTATATTGTTTGCAGAGTAAACGAACTCGGCGAAGTAGCGCAACCCGTTTTCGCTTCGCTAAGATGACAATGGGACATTTGTGGGAGCAGTGGCACTCGCGCCCACGCCCGTCCCGGCCCATCGCGCGCTGGCGCGATAACCGATGTTTCAATCATCCAGCGTTGATGAGATCAATCTATATTGATGAGTGCCGATATGGGCTGATACAAGATCAGCCCATAAAATTTCTCGCGACGCTAAACATCTTCAACCTTGGGGCATAAGCCACAGAAAGAATAACTATGATTAAAACCAAGAAAGTTGTCATACGTCTTCTTAGCGTCTTGGTGGTGACAGTATTGTTACTGACGCCAATCGTTTCTATCACCGTCGCGGCGGCACCTGGTCCGTGGACGTATACCGCCCTCGGCGACTCTTTAGCTTTCGGTGTTTTCGATTTCCAGAGAGGCGGGTATGTGCCTCGGTATGGCGCTTACGTGCAGACGGATACGAGCGCCAATGTTAGCTTGAACAACCTCGGGCGAAACGGCTGGACCAGCAGTCAGTTGCTTAACGCTCTGCGGACGGATCAAAACTTTCGCGGTTCAGTTTCTAGTTCGCAAATAGTGACGTGGGACATCGGCGGTAATGATTTCCTGCGCGCTCGCAGCGGCTACCAAGCCGGCACATGCGGGGGAGCAAATAATCAGGATTGCATTAAAAGCACGGTCGCGACATTCAAGGCGAACTGGGATTCGATCATCGCCGAGATACTGTCGCTCCGAAGCATCAGCAATACCGTGATCCGCACGATGGACATTTACAATCCATACATTAACGAGGACAAGGCGAGCGACTCCTGGAGGGATGACGGCGGACTCAACGACTTCGACGCGCTTAAGCCGTACCTCGATGATGTAAACCGTTACATCGCTACAAGGGCCACGATTAACAACATCCCGTACGCAAAAGTGTATGAGGCTTTCAACGGCCCCGCTGGAAACGAGGACCCGAGCGATAAAGGCTACATCTCCTTTGACGGTCTGCACCCGGATGACTCCGGGCACAAGGTGATCGCCGATTTGCTGCGCAGTCTGGGGTACGCGCCGCTGATCGAACCAGCGCCTGCTTTAACCGCTGTGCAGTTTAGTCAGGCCAGCTATAACGTCGCGGAGAGCGGCGGCAGCGTCCAAATCACGGTCACTCGTTCGGGCGATACATCATCTTCAGTCGCCGTTGACTATGCGACCAACGACAATTCCGCCGGGGCAAGGTGCGACGCCGTTACGGGCGCGGCTTCCGAGCGGTGCGATTACTCCACCGCAACCGGCACGCTTTCGTTGGCCCCCGGCGAGGCCACTAAGACTTTCACCGTCATCATTATTGATGATGGGTTTGCCGACGGCACCGAAACCTTAAGTCTCGCGTTGAGCAAGCCGACGGCAAATGCGAACTTAGGCGGGCAGAGCACCGCGACGTTGACGATCACTGACAATGACGTGGCAGCAGTCGCCAATCCCATCGATACAAACTCGTTCTTCGTTCGTCAGCAGTACATAGATTTCCTTTCGCGTGAGCCGGAGCAAGCTGGCTTCGACGCCTGGCTCGCAGTGCTGAACCGTTGCGGCGCGGGTGATTCGACATGCGACCGCACGGAGGTGTCTGCATCATTCTTCCGCTCGGAGGAGTTTCAGTCCAAAGGCTACTTTGTCTATCGCTTCTACAAAGTGAGTTTGGGGCGGCTGCCCAGTTATACGGAAATGATCGCTGACATGGGAAGGGTAACGGGCGCAACGGGCGATGAGGTGATCGCAAAGAAAGCGGCATTCACTTCCGAATGGGTCAAGCGGCCTGAGTTCAAGGCGAAGTATGATGGTTTATCGAACGCGGCGTATGTAGACGAGTTGTTGAGAACGGCGGGAGTGACATTAGCCATCCGCGATCAACTGGTGGCCGACCTACAGAACAATCTTAAGACGCGGGCTGAAGTGTTGCGAGTGATTGTCGAGAGCCAGGAGGTTTACAGCAAGGAGTACAACGGGGCGTTTGTCGCGATGCAATACTTCGGCTACCTGAGGCGTGATCCTGAGCCGGAAGGATATGCGGCTTGGTTGCGTGTGATCGAGCGAAACCCGGCGGATTACCGCACGATGGTGAACGGGTTTATTGCTTCGGTCGAATACCGGCTGCGCTTCGGTCAACCATGAGCTGGGATTGCTTGTTCGACGAAGCAAGTTACCAAATCTTCGTCAAGTCGAGTTTGAAGTCGGGCAGTTCCGGCGAGCATGAAACTGCCGTCGGGTTGTCTAATACTTCCACCTCACGCTGCGGGCGGTAAACATAAACGCGGCGCCCGCCGGTCGAGGAGCAGTCCGGGCCGCGCGCCGTTTTCGATGTACTCGCTCATCTTGGCTTGCAGTCCTTTGAGCGTGTCGGTGCGTGAGCGGAGTTCGACCACGAAGTCGGGGCAGAGCGGCGCGATGCCTTCTTGTTGCCTGGCAGTTAGTTCGTTCCATCTTTGGTTCGTGACCCACGCAGCATCGGGCGAGCGTATCGCGCCATTCGGCAAACGAAACAGTGTCGAGGAATCAAAGCCAACGCCCATGCCGTCTTGTTCAATCCATAGCCCTAACTGAACAGTCAAGCTCATGTTACGGTTTCCGGTAACGGCTCCGGTCGGAGGCATGATGATGAGTTCTCCATTGGCGGTCTGTTCAAAGAACAGCCCTTCGTTTAAGCGGCAGAGTTCGAGGAAACCGTCGTCACTCAGATTGACGAGTGGGCGCAGGCGTAAGATGACATGCGGAGTTGGTTCGACGGTCGCTGAAAGGTCGCTGGATTCAACGGCTTCGGTACGCGGTTCTTCGAGT
>JACCTF010000247.1 GCA_013812565.1 Pyrinomonadaceae bacterium
CACCCAACAGCGACGTGAAGGAACCGTGCTGCGGGTAGATGCCGGAGGCGGCAGCCTACACGACGTAAACTGGCTGCTCGACCGTGGTTACCAGTTGCACTGCAAGGACTGTTCGAGTGAGCGGGCAAAAACGTGGGGCGGCACCGTGCAGGAGTGGTTCGCTGATCCAAAGGCTCCAGACGAAAGACAGTACGGCTGGGTCGTGCCGCAGGACAGCCGGATTACGTCAGGACGGTGCGGCGCATCGCTATCCGCTGGCAAAAGAGGAATGGACATACTGGACATGCCATGCTCATCTCGACGTTGCGACCGCAAGATGTCATTGAGTTGCTTGACCTACCCAAAGAACATCTGCATGAGCCGGAGCTGGTCATCGCGGCTTACATCCGCCTCTACGACCTGCGGGGCGGCGGAGTCGAACCGCAACTCGCGACAAAGTTGCGACAAACTCAAGCCTAATCAATGATCCTATTCCCTTCCCTAGCTCCTGCTTGATCCGGGCGCACGATCAAACTTGCGTAAATATACATAAAGATATGTATTGATTCCGATAGGTGGTAGTGGTAGGCTGCGCCGCACAAGGAGAAGCGTATGAAAGAGCCATCCCCCGACGAACTGATAACCATGTCGGAGGCCCAAAGAATACTGGGCGTATCTCAGGTCAAAATGTCGAAAATCGTTAAAGAGGGAGTCTTACGCCATTGGCGCAATCCGCTGGACGCGCGGGTGAAACTCGTCAGTCGCCGACATGTAGAAGCGCTGAAATCGATGAGGACGAAAGCAGCATGAAAACTATCGCCATCGCGAATCAAAAGGGCGGCGTCGGGAAGACGGCGACGGCCGTCAACCTCGCCGCGTTCCTCGGCCTGAAGCGGCGCACGCTGTTGGTCGATCTCGACCCGCAGGGGCACTGTGCGCAGGCCTTCGCTTTGGACGCCTCAGTCTTGTCCCCGACTGTCTACGACGTGATCTTCGGGCGCGCGCGCGCCGAGGACGCGATCAGGGCGCTCAGGGAGAACACTTCCCTGCTCCCGTCGAACCGCGAGTTAGCTATCGGCGAGGTCGAATTGCGCGACACTTTCCGGGTCGATGCAACGATTCGCCCGAAAACCGCCAAGCATTCTAAATAGCTTTCAATTCAGCCGACCCCTTTATAGCAGCGCCATCTTCGCCTGCCAAAACTGCCCCTATAATGCGGCTTCTTTCTTATCTGTTCCGAGATCATGGAGGAAAGCCCCGTGCCGAGCGTTCACGATACTGCTTACCCGCGTCTGAAAAGTTCTTTTTCCGACAAGGAACTCAACGCCATCTTTACGCCGACGGCTGAAGAGATGGCGTTGACTCATAAAATTGCTCAAACCACTGCCCTCAGAATTGGCTTTCTGGTTCTGCTCAAAACCTATCAGCGGCTCGGTTACTTCCTGCCTATGCACAAGGTGCCGCGTCAGGTCGCCGAACATCTTTCCCTTTTGTACGGCGTCTATTACGAAGCGGTGGAGTGGCAGGCTTATGACGCTTCCGGTTCACGGTATCGCCACATAGCTTTCATCCGTGAACACCTCGGCGTTAGGAGCTTTGATGACACGGCGCGTCAGATCCTCACCGAATCCATTCGTCAGTCGGCGCGACTCAAAGAAGATCCAAATGACCTGATCAATATCGCGATTGAAGAACTAATCCGCCAGCGGTATGAACTGCCGGGTTTCCGCACTTTGCTCGATGAAGCTCAGCGCACTAGGGCTGAAGTCAATCGCCTCATCTATGGCGGTGTGTCTGTAGCTCTAGGAGGCGATCGGTGCCATCTGTTTGATGACCTGCTGGAAACAGACCCGCTCACCAAAAGATCGCTCTGGCATTCGCTGAAAGTTGATCCTGGCGCACCCACGCTGACCCAGCTTCGGCATCTAGTCGCACGCTTACGCTGGCTGAAGTCAGTGAACCTAACTCCGCCGCATCTCTTCGCTGGAATTCCACCAGCTAAAGTCCATCATTTCGCGCTCGAGGCGCGCAGTCTGGATGCAGCGCGGATGCTCGAACTCGAGCCGCAGAAGCGTTACACGCTGGCTGCCGCACTCGTCCAACACCAGTTCGCCCAATGTCTAGATGATCTCGCCGAGATGTTCATCAGGCGCGTCCGGAAGGCTCATCGCCATGCGCGGGAGGACTTGACCAAAGCCATCTTGAGCCGGCAGAAACAGACCGATCATATCGTAGACACCTTCTACCAGCTTCTGCTGGCCTGGCGTGATGGCAAAACCGCAAAGCAACGGCTGGCAACGATCAGCGGCATCTTCGGTGATCAAACTGAGACCTTGATTGAGCAGTGTCAGGCTCACAATGCCAGTTCTGAGCGTAGCTCCCTGATACTCCTGGCGAAATACTTTCACAACCAGCGATCCTTGCTTCTAACGATCCTTGAGGAAGCGAATCTGGTCGCTCCCGGAGCGGATAAGAGCCTTGAACGGGCAATTAGCTTCATCACGAAGCACAAAGCTCGACGGCAGGGATCGCTGCCAGCCAGATTGAGTGACGAGGCTCTCGATCTCGCCTGGGTTCCCGACAAATGGTGGCGGCTGGTCACTGGCAAGGAAAAGCGCAGCACTGAAGTCACTGAAATCAATCGCCGCTGGTTTGAGTTGTGTGTCTTTACTCAAGTCGCGCTCGACCTCAAGAGCGGGGATCTGGTGATCGTTGGCAGTGACAAGTTCTCCGACTACCGCGACCAGTTCGTGAGCGATGAAGAATATCGGACCAGCGTCACCCGGTACTGTGAGTATCTCGGCATCTCATCGCAAAGCGTGGTCTTCGTCGCGAAGCTGCGTGAATGGCTGGCAGCTACAGCCGCGCGTGTGGATGCAGGTTTCCCGGAGAACGAGCAGCTCAGAATTGAAAACGGCGAACCTGCGTTAAGCAGGCTAGTGCGTCAACCGGAGCCGGAAAAGTTACGCATGGTCACACATCTGCTGAGCGAGCAACTGGCTCCGGTCAGCATTCTGGACGTGCTCGCGGACACCGAACAATGGCTATAATTGGACACGGCATTTCGGACCGCTTTCAGGTCACGACGCCAAACTTGATGATGCGAGAGCGCGATACCTGACCAGCGTCTTCACCTACGGTTGTAATCTTGGGCCGAGTCAAGTGGCGCAGGCGATGAAGAATTATGACCACCGCCAGATTGCGTGGATCAACCAGCGTCATATCTCAGAGGCTAATCTGGACGAGGCGATCACGACAGTCATCAATGGCTACAATCAGTTTCTTCTGCCAGGGTTGTGGGGGTCGGGCGAACGAGCTTCTGCGGATGGAACGAAGTGGGATTTGTATGAGCAGAATTTGCTCAGTGAATACCACATCCGTTACGGCGGTTATGGAGGAATCGGTTACTATCACATCTCCGATACTTACATCGCGTTGTTTTCGCACTTCATCCCGTGCGGCGTCCGGGAGGCGGTCTACATCCTTGATGGGCTGTTAAAGAACAAGAGCGATATTCAACCCGACACGCTGCACGCTGATACACACGGACAATCAGCAGCAGTCTTCGGGCTGGCTTATCTGCTGGGGATCAAGCTGATGCCGCGGATTCGTAACTGGAAACATCTGAACTTTTATCGCCCCTCCAAAGACACTCATTACCAACATCTTGATACTTTGTTGAGCGAAACAGTTAACTGGGATTTGATTGCCGAACATCTCGGTGAAATGCTAAGAGTCGTCGTCTCAATCAAAGCGGGGAAGCTAATGCCTTCAACGATCCTGCGGAAGCTTGGTTCCTACAGCCGGCAGAACAGGCTCTACCTGGCCTTCCGCGAACTCGGTCAAGTCGTCCGCACAGAATTTCTGCTCAACTACATCAGCGATCTAGAACTGCGGCACATCATTCAGGGCGCAATCAACAAGAGCGAAGGCTTCAATAAA
>JACCTF010000284.1 GCA_013812565.1 Pyrinomonadaceae bacterium
ACGCAGTTCATCCGCACCGTGCGCGGCGCGGACGACGCCGTTGTGCCGGAAGTGACCATCACCGGTTTGACTGCTCCGTTCGGCGACGTTTTCAACTCGATGACGAAGCTGCGCACGTATGAACTGCGCGACACATTGACGCTTGATCGCGGAGCACACACCATTCGTCTCGGCGGCGAGGCACGAAGGATTTTCAAAGGTCTCTCCATCGGCCCGCCTACCGCCGGCACGTTCACCTTCAACAGTCTGCTCGATTTCGTCGAAGATAAACCGTTTCGCCAGACCTTGACCGTCGCGCCCGATACCGGCGTGCCGACGAACTTCGGGCGCTACTTCACGCTCTACGAGACCGGCCTCTTTGTTCAAGACGACTGGAAGATCAATCCGCGACTCAATCTCAACCTCGGCGTGCGCCACGATTACTTCGGGACGGTCACTGAACGCGAAGAACGTCTCTCTTCGCTTGTCCTCGGTGCGGGCGAATCTTTCCGCGAGCAGATCGCGAGCGCGAGCATTGGCCGCGTTGACCGCCTCTACCAACCCGAACGCCTCAACTTCTCGCCGCGCGTCGGCTTCGCGCTCGACCCGACCGGTTCCGGCACGACCTCGATTCGCGCCGGATTCAGCATGGCTTATCAACCGCACCACGGTCAGTCGATTTCCGGCGCGCGGGCGCTCCCGCCCGACGCGATTCAAAGCGTCATTCAACCGAGCAACCAGATCGGCTCGCGCATCCTCTACGGCATCCCCGCGCCATTCAACCCGGAGTTCGCGCGCGGGTTGAATGAATACGGCGGAGTCCGTGCGCGTGCGGGCGAGCGGCCCGTCCGCATCACGGGCTTTGTCGTCAACCCTGAGATCAAAACTCAGTACAGCGAAAGCTGGTTCTTGAACGCGCAACGGCGTCTGCCGCACGACTGGGCGGTGGAGGTCGGCTACGTCGGCACGACGGGAATTAACCTCGAACGCATCGACGACATCAACCGTTTCAATGGCGATTTGCTCGACGGGCGCGAAGACCGCACAAACGCGAATTTCGGCGTGCTGTTGTTTGTCACGAACGGCCTCACCTCAAGCTACAACGCGATGACCGTCGAAGTGCGCCGCCCCTTCAGTCGCGGGTTTTCTTTGCAGACTAATTATCGCTGGTCGAAGTGGCTCGACACCTCGTCCGACACTTCGACCGGGCAGTTTCAGGACAACGCGGAACCGGGCAAAGGCGCGACCAACATCAACTGTCTTCGTTGCGAGCGCGCCCGCTCGATGTTCGACATCCCACACCGCTTCTCATCGTCTGTGATGTGGACGCCCACGTTCTTCAAAGGTAGCAACAACTTCATCGAGAAACTGAGTGCTGGTTGGCAAATCTCCGCGATCTTCACGGGGCAGTCGGGGCGTCCCTTCTCGGTTTGGGATGGGCGCTCGTTTAGCCAGGGCGGCGACTATAATGCGGACGGCGGAGGCGGTGCGGTCGGCGGCGGCTTTTATGATCGTCCAGACGCGCCCGAGACGGGCACGATCCGCTCGTCATTCAGCAGGCAGGATTTTCTGAACGGCCTTTTTGATCCGGGAGTTTTCCCGAAACCCGCGCCGGGCAGAGACGGGACGCTCGGGCGCAACACGTTTCGCGGGCAGCGCTATATTACGCTTGATCTATCGCTGGCGCGCAGCTTCGCCGTGCGCGGCGAGAAGCAGTTGCAGTTCCGCCTCGAAGCCTTCAACGCGCTCAACGCCGTCAACCTGTTTCTGCCGAACGCGGATTTGTCGCTCTCCACTTTCGGCAAGTCAACGCAGGCGTTCGAGCCGCGCACAGTGCAGGCCGGACTGAAGTTTGTTTTTTAACACATGCGGTTCACTACAGAGGCACAGAGATCACATAGAGTGGCACAGAGAAAGAGTAGTCTCCGTGCCACCCCTGTGCCTCTGTGGTGAGTAACTCCTACGCTATACACAACCTTGTTACGGTACGCGACACCCCTTTCTCGCACACGAACAATGAGGATGCCACCATGCGACGACTTCGTTTCACCAGTGCGCTTGTTATGTTGATGCTCTCAATCTTGTCTTTTGCGTTTGTGCCGCACTCACGCGCCGCCGAGACGGAGACAAACACCGCTCCGCTAATGACGATCTCCGCGCTCGAGCGTGAAGCGCGTCGGAGGGTGGACGCTAGGGCGCGGATCCCACTCGCTCCGGAAACTTCGGACGCGTTCAAAGACATCACGCGCCTCGAACCGCTCGGCAGCGGGCACGTGCCAAACTACCTGCGCGCTCTAGCCGCCGTGCCGCAAGCCGTGAAGCCATTCGCGCATCTCGTCCCGACTTTTATTTACAGCGGCGCAGTCGCACCCGAAGTTAAAGCGGCAATTGGCCTGCGCGTCGCACAGATCACCGGTAGCCCTTACGTCGCCGCGCACATGCAGCGCGTACTCACGGCGAGCGCGCGCGGGCAGGCGCTTCTCGGCAAAATCAAAGCAGACAACCTCGCCGCGCTACCCCAGACCGACCAACTTGCTCTGAGTTACGCCGAGACGCTGACGCGAGATGTCAACGGCGTCAGCGATGCAGACTTCCAGAAACTGAGCGCCGTCTACAACGATTCACAGACAGTTGAATTGACGATGGCGGTCGCCTTCTTCAACTACTTCACAAGACTTTCCGAAGCCCTCAATCTTCCGGTTGAATCATGGGTGCTCGATGCGCCCGGCGCGGTCAACTCGCCCGGCGTCGCCAACACTTACCAACCACCTTTGGCGCGCGTTGCGCTTATCAGCGACGAAGAGATCAGTGCGACCAGTGCCGCCGCGACGGCCGCGAAAGACGCTGCGGCACAAAGAGCGGGACTCGGACTCGGGATGGCGAATTCGCAACGCGCGATGCTGCGCGCCCCGGCGCTCGCGCTCGCCTGGCGGGCCTACGGCAACGCCATCCGGGAACACGCTGTGACAGTTGGTCGCGAAACCAAGCTTCACGTCTCCTTCGCCGTTTCGATGGCGAACGGGTGCCGCTACTGCACGCTGCATCAGGTGCTGGGTTTGCGTCGGCTCGGCGTTGATCCCGCGAAGCTCGTGGCGATGAAAAAAGACGACTCAATGCTCAGCCGGCGCGAGCGCACGGCGGTCGAGTTCGCGCGGAAGCTGACCGGCGAGCCGGCGGCGGTGACGGATGCGGATTATGAGAAACTGAGAACAGAGTTCGGTGAGCAAGGCGCGTTGGAGGTTTTGCTGCAAACCTGCGCCTTTAACTTTATGAACAGATTCACCGACGGCCTGCGCCTTCCGTCAGAGGATGAAGCGATTCGCATTTACCGAGACACCTATGGCTCCAGTTAATACACGGGGCCGGACGCTCTGTGCGGGAAGTCTTCAGGATCAAGGCGGATACGTCTATGCTGCCGGAGTTGTGAGGGGAATTAAGTTGCGAAAGCATTGTGAGCTTATCAGAAACTATTTGAGTATTCCGGTAGTCAACGGAGTGACAGGGGTTTCTTTCGGGATGCGGTTTTGGATAACCGGCATCGACATCCGAGGTATTCTTGGCAAAACATGCTTGGCAAATAATCTGCACTCTTCTATCAAAGGGTATCCTGAAAAGATGAAAGACCTGATGCCCATATCCATGTACCGATTAATCTTTTCAAGAACTTGATCCGGATCGCCCACCAATGCTCCTCCGCACCCCGATCTTGCTTTTCCGATTTCTGTCCATAGCAAAGGTTCGACAAAACCATCCGTATCCGCCTGCTCACGAAGTTCGTTTTGTCTCAGCACCCCTACTGATTGAGCATCCTGAGTTCTGTTCTTTAACTTCAATCCTTGTGCTGCATCAAACTTTGACATCAGCTTTTTTGTATAGGCTCTTGCTTCTTCTTCGGTCTCTCTGACGATCACATGAACTCTTAAACCGAAGTCTAGAGTCCTCCCGTATTGTGCCGCTCGCGCGCTCAAGTCTTTCATCGTTGCATAAATACTTTCTTCCCTTTCCGGCCACATCAGAAACACGTCACAGTATTTCGCACAGACTTCGCGAGCCTCGTCAGAGATTCCCCCGAAGTACAAAAGCGGCCCGCCGTTCTGCTGGTAAGGTTTGACGGGATCAGTGGATAAATCCAGTTTGTAAAACTCTCCATCAACCTTTATCCGGTCGTTGTTCCATGACTGTTTCAGAACTTCGATTACCTCGACGCATCTGGCGTATCTTAATTTACCTTCCTCTTTGTACCCCGGTAGATCAGAGTTGATAATGTTGATGGTGAGTCTGCCTTCAAGGATATGATCCAAAGTGGAGATAGCCCGGGCGAGCATGGGAGGGTGGATCTCCCCACATCTTGTTGCCACCAATAAATTGATTTTTGATGTCTGAGGTGCGATTGCCGAAGCGAACGCTAATGCATCCTGACCGACTATGTAAGAGGTCGGCAACAGAATATTCTGATAACCCAGCCTTTCAGCTTCCAACAATATATTGCTACAGTGCTCAAAACTGCTTCTTCTTTCCCCGTCTATTGTTCCTATATAGGCGGTATCTCCGCCACACAGGTCACAGAACCATGAGACCTCCGCGGCTCTCATCTTAGTTCTAACAGAGACCTCATCAAACATCTTAATTGCCATAAACAACCTTGCCTTATGTACGAACACACCTGGGAGCATCCCACGAGAACCGTTGGATGAGTGCAGCATGGAGAAAGAATCTATTCTGTTAACAAGCTTGTTCTAATATAACGGAGACGAATGCTAAGATATTAGACTGTCATTGTCAACTTGTCTTCTCACTTCAGGCGCGCATCAACCGATGCAAATTGTTTGAAAACTTCTGCGACCCGAAGGCCTTCGACAGGTTCCTGACACTGATAGCC
>JACCTF010000295.1 GCA_013812565.1 Pyrinomonadaceae bacterium
CGAACAAAGAACAGAGTCGTTGCCGAATATGCCCTGCGCGACATGAACAAGCCCATCGGCGTTTCAACCTTTCAAATCACTAAGTCACTACCGGAGCAGCTCAAAGCCAGCCTGCCGACGATTGAAGTACTCGAAGCCGAACTGCGTACCTTGCCGCCGCAGGGTGAAGAGTAAAGTCAGGAAAGCTTTTTGCCTTATTCATCCTTCATCCTTCCGCTTTCATCCTTCCGCCTTCATCCTTCTATTTACTCGTACCGTAGCGACACCATTGGATCGACCTTCGTCGCACGGCGTGCCGGGATGTAGCTTGCGAGAAGCGCGACGGTGATTAGAAGTAGTGAGAGGGTGATAAAGGTGACGGGATCGGTGGCGCTCACACCGTAGAGCAAGCTTGCCATCACGCGAGTTACGGCCAACGCCCCCGCCAAGCCGATTGCAACGCCAATCGAAATCAAGATCAATCCCTGGCCCACAACGAGTCGCAGCACATCACGAGCCTGCGCGCCGAGGGCCATGCGAATGCCGATCTCATGCGTGCGCCGACTGACCGAGTAGGAGATGACGCCGTACACACCGACGACGGCCAGGACAAGCGCGACTGCGGCTAAGACGCCGAACAACATGCCGAAAAGGCGGTTCACCCAGACGGCCTCCGATTCCGCGATGACGCGCTCCATCGTGCGTATGGAGTAGATCGGTTGATCTTTGTCCACGCTCCAAATCTCTCTTCTGACGGCGGCGCTTAGTGCAGCCGGATCGCCTGCCGTGCGCACCACTACGGTCATTGACGACCACGGATTTCGTCGGTGCGGAAAGTACAATTGATGCTCCGGCTTCTCGATCAACTCTTGCCGCTTCACATCTCCGACCACGCCGACAATCTCGATCCACGGGCTTTCGGCTGAGTTCCCTTGCTTGATTCGCTTTCCTATCGGGTCTTCATCAGGGAAGAAGCGGCGCACCATTGTTTCGTTGATGATCGCTACCGGGGACGCTTCTTCCGAGTCTTGTTCGGTGAACGCGCGACCTTTAGATAACGGGATTCCAATCGCCTCGAAGTAACGTTCCGTCACCTTCGTGTTACCGGCTTGGTGTTCCGCACCGGGAGAGACGGGGCGGCCTTCGATCACAAAGCTCGTCGTCATATCATTGCCGCCGAGCGGAAGCGCACTGACCGCGCCGACCGCTTGGACGCCGGGCAACGAGGTGAGCCTTTGCACCACTCTTTGGTAGAAAGCGTTTATCTCTTTCTTATCCACATACTGCGGTCCCTCTACGGAAAGCTGCATCGTCAAGACGCCCCGCGGATCGAAGCCGGGCGAGGTTCTTTGCACATGCAGAAAACTTCTTATCATCAGCGTTGCCCCGATCAGCAGTACCAGCGCGAGCGCCACCTCGGAGATGACCAGCAGACTGCGCAGACGGTTGCGCCGGATTCCCTCGGTTGAACTACGGCCGCCTTCTTTTAGCGACGCATTCAAGTCAGGCTTTGAAGCTTGCAGCGCCGGAGCCAAACCGAAGACGAGGCCGGTGAGCATTGAGACAACGAGCGTCGCCGCGAGCACTCGCCAATCAATATCGAAGCGTATCCAGAACGGAAGATCTTCGGGGATCTGCGCTACCAGCAGATCAAGTCCCCACGCCGCGATGAGGATTCCCAACAGGCCGCCGATCAGAGCCACCAGCACGCTCTCGGTCAGCAGTTGTCGCACGATGCGAAAGCGACTCGCGCCGAGTGCGGTTCGTATTGCGATCTCCTTTTGTCTTCCTGCCGCGCGCGCCAGCAGCAGGTTTGCGACATTGGCACAGGCGATCAAGAGCACAAAGCCAACCGCGCCGAGCAGAATCGACATAAACAAGCGAACCGGTTCACCCACCGCATCTTCGCGCAAAGATTGGATCATCGCACCGCGCCCGCTGTTTGTTTCTGGGTACTGCTCCTCAAGTCTGCGGGCGATGGTCGTCAGTTCCGTCGCCGCTTGCTCTTTGCTGACGCCCTGCTTGAGTCTTGCGATGACGCGCATGTAATGTTCGCCGCGTTCTTTCTCATTAACCCTCAAAGTCACCGGCGTCCACAATTCATTCGTGTCGGGGAAATTAAATCTGGCGGGCATCACTCCGATCAGCGTGTACGGTTTGCCGTTCATGCGAATCGTCTTCCCCACAACATCTGCGTCCGAGCCGAAGCGCCGCTGCCACAGACTATGGCTAATCAGGGCGACCGGCGGGGCACCAGGTTTATCTTCTTCAGGAAGAAAGCTGCGTCCGAGGAAGGGGTTGACGCCGAGCAGCGTGAAGAGATTCGCGGAGACTCTGGTGCCCTCGATGCGTTCCGGTTCGTGGTCTCCCGCGAGATTAAAGCTTTGATCATAAAACGCACTCATGCCTTCAAAGGCGCTTGACTGCGCTTGCCAATCGACGAAGTTAGGGAACGACAGTGAACCTTCTTCGATGCCTTGCCGAAGCTGTGTCTCCGCAAGTATCACAAGTCGCTCCGGTTGCGCATATGGCAGCGGTCGGATCAACAGCGCATTGACCATACTGAAGATCGTCGTGTTCGCGCCGATGCCTAAAGCGAGCGACAGCACTGCCACCAGGGTATAGCCACGACTCTTCCACAGCATCCGCATGCCGTAACGCACATCTTGTAATAGTGTCCTCATCCAGCGCCCTCCACTCGCTTTTGCTGACGAAGCTAAAGAAAGCGCCGTGCCATTGCCGTTGCATCACCTAAGCCGGCGAATAGCTGAGTTTGATCAAACTGAGGCAGTTGTAACCCAGACTTTAGATTTCGCTTCTGGGATACGGTGATCCCAAAATCGGGATTTTGCTAAATGGTAAAGTGTCATCTCATTAAGCTACGCTGCCGGCTCTCGTCAGCGTTATACTTGCCCCGCGGAGACAAATAACTTGAGCACCAAAGCTGAACAACGCTTGCTGAACCCAGCGCCCGGCAGCGCCATCTAAGCCGCGCGGAACTTCGGCATTGATCTTACGCTGCTGATCGAGCGGTTACGATTGACACTCGAAGGGCGAGTGCGCGCGTTCCAGCGGACAACAGCCCGAGAAGTTGGCCTTGACAAGATTTTCCTTCTCAACGATTATTCCTGCCGATTTGAAGGGTTCTCCTTAAAAGCATCATTGCCTATGATTGACTGCACATTGTGAGTTGGTTTTCCTTAAACGCTTGAGACGTGAGTTAAAGAGTCGAGTTCATCGAAGTCACTTGCTGACTTCACGTCTCCGCTCAAGTTCAAGAAGCGATCTTTCGCTTCTCAGTTGAACTGTATGCTCGTTTCAGGATCAACCCCTCACTCCTTCCATTCTCTTTTACCGGACACAAGCCAGTTAGCAAGATTGCTCGACAAGCTTGTAAATCATCGTCTGCTTCGGCTACGGAAAACATAAGGAACAATCATGGTTGATGAACAAATGAACTTAGAGAAGTTTGGCTGGAACGCCTCTTTTGCCGATAGCTTCCAACCTTACGCGGATGCGGGCTACAAGGTCGGCAGAGTCTATCTTGAACACAGAGGAGGTTACTGGCTTTACACAGAATATGGAGAACTGAAGGGTGAAATCAGCGGAGGGATGCGTCACAAAGCGTGTGATCGACAGGAACTGCCCGCCGTCGGTGATTGGGTCGTGATTCGTGTGCGGGAAGCGGAGCGCAGAGCAACGATTCACGCCGTCTTGCCACGGAAGAGCAAGTTCTCAAGGAAGATTGCCGGAGACAGAACCGAAGAGCAGGTTATCGCCACCAACGTCGATACAGCAATGCTTGTTTCAGGCTTAGACGATGACTTCAATCTACGCCGGATCGAACGCTACCTGATCATGGCACGAGACAGCGGAGCCGAAACAATCATCGTCTTGAACAAAGCTGATCTCTGCGCAGACGCCGCGCAGAAAACGGAAGCGGTCAAAGCAATCGCTTCAAACGTTCCGGTCGTGTGTATCAGCGCCGCGCAAAACGAGGAGTTGAGTGACTTGCTTCCCTTCACCAAAGAAGGAGAGACGATAGCTTTTCTAGGCTCGTCGGGAGTGGGCAAATCAACCATCATTAATCGGCTGCTCGGCAAAGAAGCTCAGAAAGTTCAAGAGGTGCGCGCGAGCGACAATCGCGGAAAACATACCACCACGCATCGAGAGTTGATTGTCATGCCTGGCGGCGGATTGCTGCTGGACACTCCGGGAATGCGCGAACTACAACTCTGGCTTGGACCTGAGGTATTGCACAGCGCTTTCGCCGACATCGAATCTCTAATCACGCAGTGCTATTTCAGTAATTGTCGTCACCACGACGAATCAGGTTGCGCAATCAAACAAGCGCTCAAGGATAAAAGCCTCGACATAGGACGTTACGGCAACTACAAAAAACTGCAAAAAGAACTGGATGATCTGGCCGAGAAACAAGACCTCAGAGCCGCGTTGGTGAAGAAGGAGAAAGTGAAGAAACTTACTCGCAGTTTCAACAAGAATCAGAAGCGTTGATAAGAAGATCATGTCAGCGCAAGCGCTGCTTGATCGCTTCGTCTTCAAAGGCGGCTGCACCTATAGAGTTCAAGAAAAAGATTTGGAGAGTGATGGTTTGGAGTACCGCCTTGAGGCGGGCTTTCCATAGC
>JACCTF010000315.1 GCA_013812565.1 Pyrinomonadaceae bacterium
GCACAAGAGCATCGCGCGCATCCTCGCGTTCGATGATCGCTGTGATCGCGAGCTTTTCGGGAAGCGTTGTCGGAAGGTCTTTCAGTGAGTGAACCGCGATGTCAATGCGTTCATCAAGCAGCGCCTCCTCCAACTCTTTGGTGAATACGCCGCGACCGCCGATGATTGCCAGCGGCGCCGTCTTCAAACGGTCGCCGGTGGTTTTGATAACTTCGATGTGCACCATCAAGTGCGGATGAAACGCGACAAGTTTCTGCTGCACCCACTCTGCTTGCCACAATGCGAGACGCGAACCGCGCGAGCCGATTATCAGATGATCTCTAGTCTTCAAGGCCGAAGCTTTCGCGCCACGCCTGCATGTTCTCCGCTTCACCGGTATCGTAAGAGCGTCGCAGGCGGTGGATCAAAGGATGAGAGATTTTATTGACAGTGGATAGAAGCAGAGCTTCGATGGCCTGCTCCTGTGCGGGTGTTAGCTCGCCCAAGCGGGGACGTTGGCGTTCGTATTCAGCACGTGCCACGGTGAGCAGTTTTTGACGCAGCGCACTAACCGTTGGACCAATATCAAGGTTTCGCAACGCTTGCTGAAATTGCATCACTTCAGAATCAACGATCAACTCGGCATGTTCAGCTTCGCGTTCACGCTCGCGTATGTTGGAAGCGATCACTGCTTCAAGATCGTCGATGTCGAAGACAAACAGGTTGTCAAGTTCACCGACGGCTGGATCGACGTTGCGCGGAACGCTGATGTCAATAAAGAAGGCTGGGCGATTGCGTCTCGCTTCGCGTGCTCTGCGTGCCATCTCGGGAGTGATGATGTATTCGCGTGCGCCGGTTGAGCAGAGAACAATATCAGCATCAGCTAAATGGTCGGCGAGCCGCGCATAGTCAACTGCGACACCGCCGAACTGCGCCGCTAATTCTTTGGCCGCTTCATGTGTGCGATTAGCGACAAGGATGCGCGCCGCTCCGGCGTTCGCGAGATGCTGCGCCGCAAGTTCAGCCATTTGGCCTGTGCCGATCAGCAGCACCGTGCATCCTTCAAGGGAGCCGAAAATCTTGCGTCCGAGTTCCACCGCAGTGTAGCTGATGGAGACGGCTGAAGCCGCGATTCCCGTTTCCGTGCGGACACGTTTGGCGACGCGAAACGCGTGATGAACCAGACGGTGCAGCACGCGCCCGGCAGTACCCGCTTCAACGGCCAGAGCGTATGCGCGTCGTACTTGGCCCATGATCTGCGATTCGCCGACGACCATCGAATCGAGCGACGAAGCGACACGGAACATGTGACGCACGGCGGCTTCGTCCGTGTATGTGTACAGATGTTTACCGTAAACATCGGACGGAACGCGCTGCGTTCTGCCTAAAAAATCGCTGATGCGCGACACACAGTCTAGTGGTTGTTGAGCGGCCGTCGCCGCTATAACTTCGACGCGATTGCATGTTGAGACAATTAACCCTTCAGACAAAACCTTGCCGTCAATAAGCTGGCGAAGATTCTCCGTGCATGCTTCATCGGTGAACGCGAGTTGCTCGCGCACCTCAACCGGCGCGGTTTTATGATTTAGTCCGACGAGAACGATTGACATTTAGAGTTAGTTGAAAACGTGATACCCGCCCATCAAGCGCGCACCCAAGAAGGTACATAGCACAAGCCCCCACCCGGCGATTCCCAACCAGGCCGCTCTACGCCCGCGTCGCCCGGCGATATAGCGATAGTGAAGCATCGCCAAGTAAAGCAGCCAGGTAAGCACTGCGAAGATCTCTTTCGGATCGTTGTGCCAGAAGATTCCGTCGCGCGTCGCAGACCACAGCATTCCGGTGAAAATACCAAGCGTAAGCAGTATCCACCCAACCGCGACTGCGGTTGAACCTATATCATCAACGGTTGTCAGCGATGGCAGACGATGAAAGATCGCACCAAAGGTTTTTAATTTCAGTTCGCGTTCCTGCAGCAGGTACATCACGCTTGCGGCGAACACAACAAAGAACGAAGCGTAGGCGAAGAGGAGCAGCGTTGTATGGATGGGAAAAAGCCACGCTGCTTGCCCCTCGGTTATCACTCCGTGCGCAACGCTCGCGTTCTCGCCCACAACGTTTGCAATAAAAGTTAACAGCGTTACGAGCGGAAGCGTGAAACTCCCAAGCGCCTGTGTGCGGTAGCTACACCACGCGACGCCGTAAGCGATCACCAGCGTCCACGCCAGGAAGGAGAGCGTTTCGCGCAAATAAAAGAGCGGGTAGTTACCACTCTGCAACCAATCAACGATGAGCGCCGTGGTGTGCATCGTAAAGCCGAAGAGAAGCGCCACGAGCGAGACGCGCTCAAGCAGGAGTCGCTTGTTGAGAAACGCTAAGACCGAGTGGATCGCAGCAACTAGATAAGCAGCCAAGGCTGCAAGTAAGAAGATCTTCATGGGTGATGCAACGGCTTCGTGTAGATTGGCTTACCGTGAAGCAGTATTGTAATTGATAGTTTAAAAGAGCGGCAAGCCGACCCCTCCCTTTGCTGAAAGTTCTTCATCCGGCTGCGCCCTAGTAGCATGAAGATGAGCGATCACGGCGACCACGGCAGCAGTACGACGCACGCCGGTCACGGTGATAAATCATCAGTCAAGTCGGCTACCGCAAACGTGTGGGTCGCCCCGGTCCGTGTTGTCGCTAGGCTTTGGAACGTGAGAAACTTGCGAACGGCTTCAGACAAATTTCGTTCATTCTTATGGTAAAGGATGCTTGAGGAATGCTTGACCGCGAAGACGCTTGGAAGTTGCTTTGCGAATACACAAAGACCGACAGCCTGCGGCGGCACGCGCTCGCAGTGGAAGCCGCGATGCGCGCCTCGGCCATGCGCTACGGTGAACCCGAAGCTGATTCAAACGAATGGGGCATTGTCGGCTTGCTACACGACCTTGACTACGAGATGTTTCCGAGTCAAGAGGAACATCCGTACAGGGGAGCGGAGATTATGCGTGCGCACGGGTACCCTGAGCGAATGATCTCTGCGATTATGGGTCATGCAACCTACTCTGGCGTTCCACGCGAAACGCCGATGGCTTGCGCACTCTTCGCTTCAGACGAGCTATGTGGTTTCTTAGTGGCGTGTGCGCTGGTTCGCCCCACTCGCAGCCTTGAAGACATGAAGGTTGCGTCCGTGAAAAAGAAACTGAAGGATAAAGCGTTTGCGCGCACGGTCAATCGCGACGACATACATCAAGGCGTAACCGAATTGGGGGTCGACTTGGATGAACACATCAGCTTTTTAATCAACGCGCTGCGACCCGTGCAGCGGGAGATAGGACTAGAGAATGCGTCTACACCTGATGCTTAGCACTGAGCGAACTGGTTCTTCTATGCTGAACTTAATCGAAACAAAACCTAAAGTACGTAACCGGAGAATAAGATCGATTCGTTTAGCGGGAAGTTAGATACTCCCAGTCGTTTAGCGGGAAGTTAGATACTCCCAGCAGGCGAATAGACTTGCGAGAGTTAGGAGGGCGGCGAAAACCATTGTCAGCACAGCTTGCAACAGACGGCGGCGTGCCGTATGTCGATAAACAAAGATGCTCGCTACAACAATCGCGACGATGGAGATAAACAGCGTCGGGGAGGTGGTAACATCAAGCATCGGGGGGCGGCTCACAGAACCGTCCAGAACAAGGACAATGCCGAGCATCGCTCCCGCACCGATGATTGCTGCGAACAACGAGGCGACAAGTAACAACTTCCAGCGCATCCGGCTTGTATCCCCTGCGGTTGCATGTTTTTGTAGCTTAGGAATGCCCAATAAAACGCCGCGGAGCATAGCATAGTGCCGCGCTTGATTCCGATGGAAAACTTTCTGCACAGGAACAGAGAAAACAGAAGTCAGAAGTTAGGAGTCAGGAGTCAGGAGTCGGAATAAAAGCGGTTTTCGCTTTAGCATTCTGTCTTCTGACTCCTTCCAGCAAATGGTTACAAGAAACGCTCTGCTGTACTTATCGCGTCAGGAAGGTCTGAAAGACTTTGCGACGCGCTTTCGTCCCATAAAAAAGATGACCACGCGCTTTGTCGCGGGCGAAGACATGGGAGAAGCGATTGCTGCCATTCGCCGTTTGAATGCGCGCGGTTGCACGGCATCTTTCGATCACCTCAACGAATCGGTGACGCGTGTTGCGGAAACCGACGAGGAAATTCGCGAGTACCTGCGCATTCTTGCGCGCATTGACGACACGGGCATACGCTCCAATGTCTCAATCAAGCTCACACAGTTCGGTTTGGGCATTGATCCCGAGTTGGCTTACCGCAACGCGCGGACGGTTGTCGCAGACGCGGCGCGGCGCGGCAACTTTGTGCGCGTTGACATGGAAGGATCAGAAGCGACGCAGACGACCATTGATATTTTCAAGCGGCTACGCGCCGAGTTCGGTTTGAACGATGTGGGTATCGTGGTGCAATCATATCTACGACGCACGGTGACGGACGTCCGCGATCTGCTCAAACTAGAGGCGCGCATACGCCTCTGCAAGGGAGCCTATAATGAACCGCCGGAAGTCGCCTTCCCTGACAAAGATGACGTTGATCGAAACTACATCAACCTAATGCGCCTACTCTTATCGAGCGGGATCTATCATGGAATAGCGACGCACGATAATCGGGTCATCGAAGCGACCATCGATCACACGCAGCGTGAGGGAATCAGCAAAGAGGCCTTTGAGTTTCAGATGCTCTACGGCGTGCGGCGCAACCTCCAGGAGCAACTCGCCCGCGACGGCTACAACGTGCGCGTCTATGTTCCGTATGGTGAACACTGGTACCCGTACTTCATGCGACGACTGGCAGAGCGCCCGGCCAACGTCTGGTTTATCATGAAGAACATATTTCGCGGCTGATTGAAGCGGGAAGGTAAAATCAGATGTTCTGTCCACAGTGTGGGGCGAACAAGCAAAGCGCAGACAACTACTACTGCACCCGCTGTGGCGGAGAGCTGCCAAGCGGCAAAACGCTGGCGCGCCGCATAACGCCCGAGCAGTCGATGAACATGCTGCTCGTCTTTGATCTGCTGACCGTGGTGCTCGGCCTTTTTTCAGCCGCCGCCCTGTGCGTTACTTACTTGTGGTCGGGCGGTGCGAAATGGTCCATTTATGTTGCCGTCGCTTCCATCTTAGTTATCGCCGCTTATCAAGGAACCAGCTTGTTCATCGAACTCAACCTGCGTCGAAGATTTAAGCGTGCCGCTAGTGTCTACGGCCGCCCCGCGGTTGAACCGGAAGAGGCACACAGCGCGCCTCTGCTTGATGCCTCGGAAACAGCGTCGTTGGTGGGCGCACGAAGTATTTCCGAGAATGCCACCGAGCGGCTTGATCTGCTGCCGCGTCAGCCTGAGCGAAGTAGACGAAGATGAACGACCTCGCATGGATTTTATGGACGGTGCTCGGCGTGATTCTGATCATTACGGAGATTTTTACGCCTGGCTTTGTTCTTTTGTGGTTCGGCGTAGGCGCGCTTGTGGCGGCGCTCGCCGCGCTCGTCGGTCTGGGCTATCCGTTTCAATTTCTCATCTTCTTTGTTGTTTCAACAGTCCTCACCGCCCTTTCGCGCACTCTGTTCGTTAATTACTTTTCGACTAAAAAAGATGGCGGCCATCACAAGTTCGGCGTCGATGCGTTGCCGGGCAAAATCGGCACCGTCGTCACTTCAAGCCGCGGCCCGCTCGACGAGGGCGCAGTTAAAGTCTTCGGCTCAACCTGGACCGCCTACCCGGCGGAAGGTGAAGAGCCTTTGGAGGCCGGCGACCGCGTGGTGGTCGAACGTTTGCAGGGAGCTTCGATCTACGTGCGGCGCGTCAAGGCCGTGACCGATTGGCGGGGGGCGGCACTGACGGAAGGTTCAGATAAATCTTGATACACCCCCCCCGTGAGCGAAGTCGAGCAGGTGGCCGGTGATTGTTAACCGTCATTAACATGGTTAATTTTGTAGAGGGGAGGAGCAAAAGTATGAACTTGCTGCAACCACAACTGAGCTACACCATCGAAGAGTATCTCGCGCAGGAGCGAGCGTCTGAAGAGCGTCATGAGTATCTGGACGGGCAGATTTACGCGATGGCCGGCGAGAGTGAAGAACACGGCGACATCTGCGTGAACATTGTCCGTGAACTTAGTTCTCAATTAAGGGGCGGGCCTTGTCGCGTCTGGACCAAAGATACGAAAGTTTGCAGCGGCCCGACGCCTAAACCGTATCAGACAAGGAAGGGGTTGTTCTCTTAGGAATAGGTATGAAATAACCTCGTCAATTCATCAAGTAGTAATCACGGACTGGCTGATCTGCGCCCCGCAGGGGCAGCCTTCAATAGCCCGGCG